>SCTV01000050.1 GCA_004298345.1 Patescibacteria group bacterium | reverse complement strand
CGAACCCGGAGTCACTTGTTCCCAAAACAAGCATGTTAGCCGTTACACCACGCCCCGATATGTTTCTAAAGACTCAAACATCCTAGCACGAAATCTTAAAAAGCCCAACCTAATCAGACCATCCTTACCCCAAAAACTTCTTGCTCTGCTTGAGCAAATCATGATAATAATACATATATGAGTCAGCCAAAGCCTGATTTTTTATCTCGATAACCGTCGGAATTGGATCGAAAATCTGCAAAATCACCGTCCCATCACTATTTATGTTTATATCCGCCATATTTTGCATACTCTTCGAGAGTATCGACAAATTATTTATACTTGGATGTTCTTTTGCCAATCTCCTGTCCTCTTCACCGTACTCATACATCAACATATCCCACGTAATCTTTTTTTGAATACGTAATGCATCATACTTTTTGTACGCATCACCCATCGGACCGTACCAGGTATTTCCCAGCCCTCCGATAATAGTAATTGTACTATTTTCAGGAAGACGGTTGAGCAACGCAATGTGATACGCCTGAAATTCTTCTTTGCCTGAATAAATCTTTACGTTGGACGCTCCCAAAGATGCTTTATCGATAAAATCACTAATTCTTTTGTTTTTTGACTCCAAAAGAAACTCGTACGGCTTCCCCTGTTTGATAATCTTGCCATTTTCTAAAAAACAAACCGTGTCAGCGTTCGATACCGCAAAATCAATATCATGGGCCACCATCACGATACCCACACCCTTTTGTTTAATTGTGACCAAATGAGACAAAATAATCTGAGACTGCTCAACATCAAGAGAAGAAGTGATTTCGTCTAACAATAGATACTCTGGCCTAAGAGCAAGAGCACGTACCAGAGCCACCCGTTGACGTTGCCCGAGCGAAGCTTCATTTGGAAAGCGATCGAGAAACTCTTTCATATCAAACATAGTGTACAGTTCTTCAAGATAGTCCGTGCTATCTTTTAGAATCCCTTTCGTTTCAAGCGGTAGTTCAATATTTTTACGCAACGTGAGATGTGGCCAGATAAATAACTGTTGAAACACTACAGAAACCTTCGGCCAAGGCGAAACAATATCTTTTGGGACCAAGGGAAACGAGTACTTTGTATTGTCCAAAGTAATACTTCCAGTCTCTCCTAAGTCAAGCAACGACAAAACCTTTAGTAGGGTTGTTTTTCCACTTCCACTTGGGCCAATAATCGACGTAATCGTGCCCGGCTTGATTTCCAAACTCACATCGTCTAAAGCCACACGACTACCAAACTTTTTTGTTATATGAGATGCCTGTAACATGTTATTTCTCAGATACATTTCTCGTGTACTTATTTTTGAACCAGTACGCAAGCAGATTGAGCGGTAAACAGATTGCGATAAAGAATACGGCAAGCGCAGTATAAATCTCAATCGGCTTATACACAATAGAATTTATTTGCTGTGCCACTCGAAAGACCTCCTGGACCGAAATCAGACTAGCAAATAGAGTCATCTGGAGCATACTTACCTGTAGTGTGAGAAACTGAGGAATTGTTTGCCGAAAAATAATGGGTAATTCTATTTTTAGGAAAATCTCTCTTTCAGTCAGTCCACAGACCCTTCCGGCAACCGTATATTGTTCTGGAAAATCGCCCAGTGTGTCCCGCACAATTTGTGCAACACCAACGATATTTACCACGGAGAGTGCACATGCCGCCGTGATAAAGGGTACAACAACAATTCCGAGCATTGCTTGAAGTGGGTAGTGTAACCAAAACAAGATAACCAAAATCGGTGTACTAGCCAAAAGAAACGAAATGATTTTGAGAAACCATCCCACACTTTCTTTTTGTCGATGGGCAAATGTGCCAAACAGTACCCCAAACACCAATCCCGATAGCCACACAATGAGCACGAGACCCAGAGTCACCAGAAGGCCTGAGAACAGGCCTTCTTTGTATGTGTAGATAATATTCCACACGGACATATATTTATTTAGATACTACGTAAGGCACCGTGACTCTGTAGAAACCACCGGGGTATTCTTTTTCGTACTGATTGAGCACATCATCTACGTACCCGTTACTCAAGAGCTCATTGATAGCGTTGTCCAGCGATGATTTCATCCCAAACTCCCCTTTCTTGACCAGAATAACATTTCCATAGACCGCTACCGGACGACTAACCGTAGCATTTTTAATTTTGCCAGGATTACTTTTCATAAATGCGTTTGCTACAGTCGGCTCGATGAAAGTCATGTCGGCTTTTCCATCAATAACGTTCAGAAGCATCTGTGATACATCTGTTAGTTGTGGTAATTGAACCAATTGAGCATTAGGAAACTGTCTCTTGGCAATAAGCTGTGCCGTCTCGCCGTCAATCGTAGCAATTTTGTAACTTTTGTTGTTGGCGATTTTTACATTACTGTCAAATCGATAGTCACTAGCTCGAACATACGCGTTTATTGCACTGTAGAAAACCGGAACAGTAAATTCTGAGCTCTTACCTCTTGCTGAGTTACTCCATATACCGGAACCGACCACGTCACAACGATTCGAATTGAGAGCTTCGATTAGCTCACCCCAACCAACTTCAGCATTCCAATCAACCTTGAGACTCATATTTTCTGCTGCCTTATTTAGAACATCGACAAACACACCGGACAATTTCCCACTGTTCGGATCTTTAATTGAGTCTGGTGGATACACTACGTAGCAAGCCCTGATAATACCCGAGCTGACCACCCTATCATAGACAGAGCTTCCACTGAAACCCTTTGAGGAGTCAGAGAACCTTACTGTGAGTAGACTTACTATGATCGTAAGAACTATCACACCAATAATTTTTGCCCAACTTTTATTTTGCATATCTTTTATTTTATTTAACTACTATTAATAAACCCCTTTCTAAAGCCTTTACTAGCATGGATAAGTATTACATAATTTAGTCTCTTTGTCAAATTAATGATAACTTATACTCCAATAATATCTACTTAAAGCTTATTGAATAAGGTTATTATGCTGTCAACAAAGTATTGACAACATACGCCATTTTGCTATACTTACCCACATGATCAACGAACTTTTGAAAAAACTAGGTTTTAGTGAAAAAGAAATTCTCGTGTACTTGGCGATACTCGAAAATGGCAAAATAGCACCTAATCGCATCGCCTCCATTACAAAAATAAAGCGTTCTACGGTATATGCTGTAGGCAAAGAACTTTTGAAAAAGGGTGTGGTAACCGAAGATATCAGCGGACATGGGGGTTATTTCGTCGCCCTGCCCCCAGAATACCTCGGTTCAGCTATAAAAAATGAGGAGCGAATGATTTTAGAAAAGAAAAAGATTATCAAAGAAGCCCTCCTAGAACTCGAAAACATACCAAAATCAAAATCCTACTCGGTACCCAAAATGCGCTTTATCGACGAATACAACGTCCAAGACTTCTTATATAAACAGACGCCAATATGGGAACAAAGTATGTCACTCACCCACCACCTTACCTGGTGGGGCTTCCAAGATCACACTTTCGTTGAAAATAAAGACTATCGCGAGTGGATAGAATGGTATTGGAATCGAGCCCCAAAGCAATACGATCTAAAGTTAATCTCAAACGACTCCGAGATTGAAAAAAAGATGCAAACCAAGAAAATAGAGCGGAGATCTATCCGATTTTGGAAAAAAGACTTCAGATTTACAGCAACTACCTGGATTTTGGGCGAATATGTCGTGTTTATAATGTCCAAACAGCGACCACACTACCTCGTGGAGATACATGATGCGGTGTATGCCGAAAACATGCGCCAGATTTTCAAGAATATCTGGGCGGATATTAAATAGACTCTTCGCCCCATAATAGAAATCTTATACACAAACAATAGGGTGACTAGTAACTATAGAATCACGTCCTCCAACATTTCCACTTTTCCCTTCTTTGTTTCCTCCTCGATATAGACGGTAGCGAGATCAAACTGCCAGGAGATGTCTTCGGGCAGATTTTTCTCAAGCAGATAGGTTTCGATGGTTTTGGCAAGTCTTTTGGCCTTTAGATCATGCATATTGTCCTCGGGACGATAGCTGTCCCCCATTCCAGATGTTTTATGAATAACACTTACCCAGCCTTTTTCACAAGAAACACTCTTTACCTCAATAAAATGAAGCTTTCCTTCCCTTTTTGCAATAATATCTACCTCTCCCCACTTTTTAGTATAGTTTCGCTCGATTATAGAAAAACCTTGTTTTTTGAGAAACTTACAGGCAATATCCTCACCAAGCTCACCTAATTTCTGTGTTTTTGAAGTAAATAGTTTCATATGTAACGTCTTTTTGTTTTCACGTGAAACATATTTCATGTGAAAACAGTCAATTTTACTAAAATACCCATATTTACAGGTCTATTATGACCAGAATGCTCTTTTTAAAGACATTCATACCATCGACTATGAGCCATATTCTGTGTCCTTTATGAACACTGTCCCCATAGTTATCCACAGTTTTCCCTAAAAAGCCTTATTTTTAAGGGGATAAGTAGGCTGAGGATTTGGGACAAAAGGAGGGTACGGGAGGGAAGGTTGTAAAGGACATAGGGGAGCAGGGAGACGCTTCGCTATCGAACTCCTGGGGAACCCACGGTTCTCCCAATCCTTCCTCCACGGGGAAACGCCATTTTCCCCAACCCCTTTCCGGTTCGATTCTCCCTGCCCGACACAAAAAATCTTCGATTTCTTTTTTGTGCGGGCAGGGAGAATCGAACTCCCGTCTCAACCTTGGCAAGGTTGTGTTCTACCACTAAACCATGCCCGCAACCATGAACAAAATCAGTATAGCACCAAGAGAATAAAAAGTAAAAAATAGTAAATAAAAACCCCCATGGAGGGGAGGGTCAAGACTGGAGAGGCTTGGCGATGGCTTTGCCATCCTTATCAAAACCGTAACTGGTGGCTGGGACGGTAAAAAAGCCTTCCACAGAAGCACCACGTTCAGCCTTGAGAACTTTGTTATGGGCCTCGGCAAATTCGATAGCCAGTCCCATGGTATCGAAAGGTCCAAATGGCCCAGAAATTGGGTTCATCTTGGATCTGGTGGTGAAAAAGACGAGGAGATTATTCATAATGGTTTATTGAGCAACTAGTGGGTAAAATAGCAGGGAAATGAGGGGAATGCAAGGAGGAGGGGACACCCGGAGGGAATTTCTCCCCTTACAGGGGCAGTACCCCGATTGGATTTTTTCTACGCCCAGAAGGGCTTGAAAAAATACTCAATCGGGCTTCGAATCCTGGGCGTGAACATCCCCATGTTCGCTTGGGTGCACAAAAAACCTTCGCTACGCTCTTTTTTTGTGCACCCACCAGGATTCGAACCTGGAATAATAGTTCCGAAGACTATTGTGATATCCATTTCACCATAGGTGCAAATACAAAAATACCGCTTTGTCTGCTCACTATACCGCACATTCGCTAAAAATCAAAATTTGTAGTAAAGTAAAGGGATGAAACTGTCAAATAAGACAATTTTTGACACTTCTCTAGGCAAACACGTTCCAAAAGAAGTTTCACATGTAACCGAAACCTTGCAAAAGGCTGGTTTTGAGGCGTATTTGGTGGGCGGATGCACTCGAGACCTACTCCTCGGCAGAAAGCCAAAAGACTGGGACGTGACTACCAATGCCACACCTGAGCAGATTATCGCCCTATTTCCCAAGACTTTTTATGAAAACATCTACGGCACCGTCGGCGTAGTCAATGAGACAACCGAGGACGAGACACTTAAAGTCGTCGAGGTGACGCCATACCGGCTCGAAGCAGGGTATTCGGATCACCGCCGACCAGATAGTGTTACCTTTAGTACTAAACTCGAAGACGATCTCAAAAGACGAGATTTCACGATCAATGCTATTGCTCTGTCTATAAGCCCCGTAGATAAGGTTTCACAAGAAACACTGTGTGATCCCTATAAAGGACAAAAAGATTTAAAGGACAAGCTTATACGCACTGTGGGGGCACCTCAGGATCGCTTTGAGGAGGATGCTCTACGGATCATTCGTGCTATCCGACTTTCGGCCGAGCTTGGTTTCACGATTAACGCCGAGACCGCCAAAGCTATCGAGGAAAAAGCACCGTTACTCGCCAAAATCTCTAAAGAACGTATTCGAGATGAATTTATTCGCATCATCATGTCAGATACTCCGATGACCGCACTCGCTGTGGCTCAAAAACTCGGTGTTTTAAAATATATTGTGCCAGAGTTAGAAAATGGGGTAGGGATGGAACAAAATCAGGCCCACGCCTATACTGTTTGGGAACATTTACTCCGCTCATGCCAGCATGCCGCAGACAAAAAGTGGCCTCTCGACATCCGCCTGACTGCTCTTTTTCACGATATTTCTAAACCAGAGACCAGACGCTGGTCAGATGAGTCCAAGCAGTGGACCTTCTATGGCCATGACGTCGTGGGTTCACGTGTAACATCTAAAATCCTAGAGAATCTCAGATTTCCAAAGAAAATGAGTGGGAAGATAGTAAAGCTGGTCCGGTGGCACATGTTTTTCTCGGATACTGAGAACATTACCCTTTCTGCTGTGCGGAGAATTATCACCAACGTCGGCCCAGAGAATATTTGGGACCTCATGAACGTACGCGTCTGCGACCGAGTGGGGACAGGTAGGCCAAAAGAGGAGCCATATCGTCTCCGCAAGTATCACGCCATGATAGATGAGGCTCTACGTGACCCCATTTCTGTAGGAATGCTCAAGATAGATGGCACGATACTCATAAAAGACCTAAAACTTACTCCCGGACCAAAAATCGGCTTTATTTTGCTTGCATTACTCGAAGAAGTGCTCGAGGAGCCAAAGAAAAATACCCTAGAATACCTATCTGGGCGTGCAAAAGAGCTCATACAGCTCAGTGATGAAGAATTAAAGAAACTAGGGGAGGCAGGTAAGGAAAAGAAGGCTATCGAGGAAGAAAAGGAATTGGCGGATATACGAAAGAAACACTGGGTGAAGTAAGGAAGGGAGAAATAAAAAACTCACTTTCGCTTGCGAGTTTGGGGTCTTCGTTTTTGGGGCTTGGCATTAGAAAGAGACTGCTCGTATGCCAAGTTGATGATTCTCGCCGCTTCCTCACAGTCAGCCGCGAGCCTAAATTCAGCAATGGTCATCAGATTTGTTGCAAAATCACCAGTATTTCCAAGTTTTGCCTCATCTTCAGCATGCTCGTCGTATTGCTGGAGCTTTGTTCCAGAAGCAAACACTCTTCCGCGTT
Organism: Patescibacteria group bacterium; assembly: GCA_004298345.1. Classification (GTDB taxonomy): domain Bacteria; phylum Patescibacteriota; class Minisyncoccia; order Phycocordibacterales; family PALSA-1337; genus SCTV01. The sequence goes on along the minus strand of SCTV01000050.1, from coordinate 5,925 downwards.
TCAAAAGTGGTTTCATGATCTTGTTGTTATGACGTTTCTATCAATAATGTAGTCTTTTAGCCAAATAAATGCAAGGGGCCCAGATTTTCACTATTCATGAATCATGAATCGTGCATCGTGAATCTCTTCAGATAAATACAAACGATAAAGCCGCTTCGATGCGACCAGAGGTTAGGGAGGTGGCATGGAAACGGCTTTGAAAAGGGGACGTGGAAGATTCTTGCTGGGAATAAAAGAGGGAGGGACTAGATTGACCAGTGACCTCGATGCATTCTGCTGGTAGCACAGCATCTAAAATGTAAAAGTTGGAGAAGTGTGTACTGCTCGACAACCAGATCAGGGTTACCCGATCCTACATCTTTTATTTCTTCGCTTTCTTCTTCCGAAACGAGTGTTTCGAAGAGCATGCGCCGCAAGTTTTTTCTCGGTAAAAACTGTTGGCCTGGTACTAGTATAGCAATCATAAAAGACATGTAAAGGACATACCTGTGGATAACTCATTTGCCTGTGTCCTTAATAAGCGTATAATTATTGATAGCAGAACAAAGGGTGTTGTAAAAGACATCCTGCAAGGGAAAGGGCTCAGAACTAAATGAACACTCAACCATGCAAAAAAGTATCGCACCTAAAAGCTAGCGCCACGCAACGAGTTGTGGGAATTCTGGATTTGCTACACGCAGGAAAGACTCATCTAGCCTTCCGGCGCTGTGGACAGCTTCAGCGACACACACCCACCGTTCTTGTGCATCGCTGTGACTAGGTCGCCGAAACAAGAGGAATACTAGACGCAAGTCTGGTATTTTTTAAGGAAAAATTTATCTGGTATGTTTATTTTTTGAGCGTGGTATAATTTCCTTGATTATTAAACTAAGGGAAACATACACATGGAACAGTCAAACAAAAAGGTGGTCTGGGCAGTAATCGTAATCGTCGTGCTGATTTTTGTCTGGTACGGCCTATCGCAAAGCAGTAACTCAAATACCATCAAGATCGGATACTTTGGCCCACTTACTGGACCAGTAGCAGGAGACACTGGTGCGGCGGTGCTTGGTGGAGTCAAGCTCGCCCTCGCAAAATATCCGACGCTCGCCGGCAAAAAAGTAGAGATCATTTACGAAGATGACGCGTGTACTCCACCAAAAGCAGCGGCGGCGGCAAATAAACTGATCGATATTGATAAAGTACAGATTCTCATAAATGGGGTCTGTAGTGGGTCAATGCTTTCGGTAGCCCCGATTGCCGAAGCACATAAGGTAATTCTCTTTACCGCGGTTTCCAATTCCCCAAAAGTCAGTGATGCGGGAGATTACATTTTCCGAACCTCAGCCTCTGCTGTACGTATCGGACAAACGGTTTCAAAGGGTATCAGTGCTCTCGGCTACACAAAAGTAGCGGTGTTGTATGAGAACGCAGCCTTTCCGGTAGATTGGCAGACAACTTTTTCTGAAACCTATACCGGAGCAGGGAATATAATCACGACCAAAGAATCGTTTGAGTCAAAGGCGACCGATCTCCGTACTCAGCTTTTGAAAATTGCACAGACAAAACCTCAGGCAATAGTGATTGTGGCTAATTCATCTGTAACAGCAAACATCGCACTCAAGCAAATGCGTGATTTGAAAATAAACCTACCGGTAATCGGCAACGAATACTTTAGTGTAAAGCCGGTAGTACAGAATCCTGATGCAGAAGGGGTGATCACGGTAACCTACAAATATGACGCGACGGCTCCAGCATTCAAAGAGCTCATAGACCAATACGAAAAATTATATGGCACGATTCTGGGAGAAGATGTGTATATTGCTCTCGCATATGACGGCTTCGATGTACTCGCGAAAGCAATCACTGCTTGTGCTGGGACAAATCCTGAGTGTATAAAAAGTGAGCTCTACAAAGTGAAGGATTTCCCGGGTGTCAGCGGAAATATTACCATTGATGAAAAAGGGGACACAGCCCGTGAGTTTGTTTTAAAGCGGGTGACCGGTGGAAAGATGGTGGAGATTAAGTAATAAAATAAAAAATCCCTCGGCCGTATTCGGCCGAGGGATTTTTTATTTCTTCTCCAGCATTTCTGCTCCTCTCCACGCCAATTCAAAAATACGGACCATCATTTCGTGAATGGCTTTATCTTCGATGATGATACCTACCAGATGTGTTTCTTCGAAGTTAATAATTGAAACCTTGTTGGTCCCATAAATAGTAATCTCGCCGTTGAAAGGAAAATCTTTAGCTGGAATATGTCGTAAATTGAGCCAAATATGTTTTTTAATGCCCACATACATTCGGCCGGTGTAGGTACGGTCAGTATCTGTATTGGGAACGATACCTCTGGTTGTCACACCAATTCTCTCCTTTTGTTTTACATACTTACGAATGAAATCCGCTTTGAAAAACCGTTCGAGCTGGGCAGCGTTTGCAAAACCAAGCATCTCATATGGCTTCTTCTCTGAAACGTGGTCTTCCAAGATCGAGCGCAGGCCATCTCGGTCCTCGAAAAATTTGATCTTCGGTTTATTTGGTGTGAGAGAGTACAATCCCTCGAGTTCAGGGAAAATCTTGTTGGCGACCTCAAATGCATCTTTCGCACGATCCACTGTCTGCTCAGCGTATCTTAAAAATTTTTGTGGTTTTTCAACTTGATAATACAGTTTTTTTCCCTTTTCTATTTCATTTACCAAACCTTTGATAGAGAGGTCTGTAAGGATTTTGTACACCGTACTACGATTTAAATGTGTCTCAAGAGCAATACGAGAGGGGAATGCTCCACCCACACTAGTGAGAAATCCATACACCGAGGCTGTTTTGTCGGAAAGCCCTGCTTGGCGTAATTTTGAAAGGAGGGTATCAGATAACATATTTAGATATAGTAGCATAGGTGGCACTTTTTGTCACTTTAGACGAACAAAATATATATGTTTCCAAAATAGCCTTACCAGATAAAGCTTTTGCAGACTTATATTGGTATGCTATAAACACAAACATGTATAACCGTGGTATAGTTTTTTTGTTAGCAAGTAACAAAGTAATAAAATATATGAACAAAATTATACGAAATATAGGTATTGCGCTTGTACTGATACTTATTGGTGTTGGTATTTGGCAAAACAATACAGGCCCAAAGAAATCGGACGTAATCACCATTGGTGTGGTAGCTCCGCTTTCAGGAAACCTAGCTTTCCTAGGCGAAGGTATGAAAAATGCGGTAGTTTTGGCCGAAGAACAACTGAATAAGTCCGGTAAGCACACGTACAGAGTGATTGTCGAAGATGACGGCTTTGATGTAAAGAGAACTGCCAGTGCTTTGAGCAAACTTGTCTCAATAGATAAAGTGAATGCGGTGGTGACTATCGCTTCAGCCGCGGGAAATGTTGCAAAACCAATTGCTGAGCAAAATAAAATTGTACATTTTGCGATTGCATCAGACCCACATATCGCAGAGGGTATGTATAACTTTATCCATTGGACTCCGCCAGTAGAGGAGGTGAAAGTTTTTGTTCCAGAACTCCAGAAAAGAGGTTTCAAGAGACTCGCAGTCTTTGGAGCAAAAATTCAGGGTATACAGGCAGTAGTAGATGAACTCAGTAAGCAACTTGGGGGAACCGATATAGAGATTGTGTACAATGAAACACACAACTTTGGTGTAAAAGATTATCGCACCATGATAGCAAAGGCAAAAGCGACCAATCCCGATATCTACGTACTCGAGGAATTTTCTCCAGAACTTGAGATACTAGCAAAACAACTACGAGAAGCGGGTATACGCGAACCGATCACTTCGATTGAATCATTTGAGCAGACAGAGCAGTTTTCACTGTTTGAGGGAAGCTGGTATGTGAATGCCGCAGATGCAACAGGTGAATTTATTGACGCCTATACAAAACGCTTTGGCAAAGGACCGACATTGGGAACCCCAAATGCGTACGATATCGTCAACCTGATCGTATCAGCAGGAGAATCTATAGATGGGCAAGTGACCAATGAAAAACTTGCGGAAGCACTTCTCAGAGTGAAAGATCAGAAAGGTGCTCTCGGTAACCTGACCATAAACCCAGACGGCCTCGTGCTTTCGAAAGCGGTGGTGAGGATGATTAAGGATGGAAAGCCAGTGACGATTAGTGAGTAGACTAGAACAGAAGTAAGAATATGGTGCATAGCAAAAAACACTCCCCGCGCCTAGGCGCGGGGAGTGTTTTTTTTACCTAATTTCAAGCCCCACAAGCCTTGACAAGAACATATATAGTATGCTATGGTCGCTATTGGAATTGCGGTAAATACGCAACCATCAACTGTCCGAACGCACACCACATCATGGAAACCAAAGTCTACACTCATAACCCGGGCCCAGTGAGCAGGGCATTTCTACAAACCGTCGACATCACCGACCACCACATGGTCGAGGTCGCAGAACAGAACCTTGCCGAAGTCGTCTTTGTCAACGATATCGAGGGGCTGCGCATTGTCTACAACGACATCCAGCTTTTCTGCGTCCTGGCCACTGACGACGGTTTGATCAACCTGATCGCAAAGAAACAGCCCAAAAACGTGGTTATCGTGCACGCCCGCAAACTGTTCGATAAAACCGTAGGTGCTCCCGGGCTCCTCGAGGCGTTGCTCCGACACCGTGCCGAGTCCGGCAAACAAGCCGTGGCCGAGCCTGTGCCGGTGTTTACCGACCTGGTGGAGTTCAAGAGGACCTACCGAGTGCTCGTAATCGACGACAAGCCGGAAAACCTGCAGATCGCAAGAACTGTCCTCATGGATCATGCAATCGTCACTGTCGGATCCCTTGAGATGGCTATCAGGGCATTGGATACTACAAAATTCGATGCAGTCCTCACGGACATGAGCATGCCCCCTGACAAGACCTACCCTGCTCTCAACCTCAGCAACTACGGGGTGACGGAGATGGTCCAGTATGGCTTCGCTGTCATGCTCGAGGCGACCAGTCGTGGTCTGCCGGTGGCCATCGTCACTGACGGCAACCACCACCAGGACTGGGTGTCGGCGATGTTCGACCGCATGGACGGCGCAGTGGTGAACGGGCAGAAGGTTCTGTTCTTCAACCACATCGGCAAGCGCTGGGACAAGGCCCTCAAGGCCTTGATGGAACCCTAACCCTCTCGAGTGAGACATGCCCCACGCGCAGATAACTTCGGTTAGCTGTGCTTTTTATTTACTCCCCGGCCTTTTCCCACAAAAGTTGAAACCATGTCCGGAAAGAGTCGGCGATGGACTGGTTGATGATGACAGTACAAGCAGCATTGTCATCTATTTGTCCCAAAGTGATGTTTGACTGGATCACGGTCTGGTTACCGAACACCGTAATACCCGAAGTACTAGAAAACCCCTTGGGCAAAAAACGACGATCGTCTTTTACAATCGACAAAATCTTGTGATTAGCCTCTTTCACCTCGTGATCATAGAGCACTTTCACTTTAATGCCTTTGTTTTTTGAATCCTTCATAAATCGATCGAGAAAAGTAGCCATTCTCGGGTCAGACCAGCCACCTTTGCCACCAATCACACAAACATCTTTACCAATACGCAAAATATCTCGCATAAAATTCTTCCACCCTTCTACTCCGCGATAAATATACACATCTTCCTCATGCGGTTTCGCATTATAGAGTTCCTCGAGGTCGGGGAGGATAGTGGCGAGCTGGTCCTCCTTTTCCTTCAGTAATTCCATGAGCTTTTTAGGATCCACGGGTTTGTAGCGATTCTCTCCCTTCTGCAAAATCTCAAAAACCAGGCCTTTTTCGATGAGACGGTTCAAAGAATCATAGACATTTCGCCTGTTTATCTTGGCTTTGAGGGCTATTTCGGCCACAGGAGATTCGCCTTCTATAAGCAAGGTTTCGTATATTTTGGACTCATTTTTAGATAAATCAAGTTTTGAGAAAATGTCGTTATACATCTTTTTTA
>SCTV01000049.1 GCA_004298345.1 Patescibacteria group bacterium | reverse complement strand
GCTCTTCCGATCTCGCCGTCGCTCACAAAATTTCTCGACCCCGCCTCAGTAATTTTTCTTACTAGAAAAAAAGTTTCCGTCTTTCAAGTCCCTCATCGCACATTTAATTAAAAAACAGCCGTTCGGGCTGTTTTTCTAGTGCGCGATGAGGGACTTGAACCCCCGACCTTTCCAGTGTAAATGGACTGCTCTACCAACTGAGCTAATCGCGCATGTATCTACGAATTCAAAATTGAAAGTGCAAAGTTTAAAATTTCGAGACAACAAAGAGAATATAACAGAAAAGATACATTGTCGCAAGTCCCCGATTTATAAGGAGCGGAGCGACTATATAAATCGAGGACACCGAGGTATTTCCCTCGGTGCAGGCCATATAGAGCGAAGCAACTATATGAAAAAAACACGCTATTTTAGACGAGTCGCTTAACTTAGAGTATAGTATACCGATGCAAAAAGAAATCAGATGCACTATTACCGGCCGAGTTCAGCTCGTCATGTTTCGAGATTTTGCAGAGAGGAAGGCGCGGTCACTTGGAATCACTGGTACGGTGCAAAACATGCCGGATGGTTCGGTGTGGGTTGTAGCCCAAGGGGAAGAATCTGTACTTGAGAAGTACATTGCTCATTTGCAGAAAGGCTCGGTACTTTCGAGGGTGGACAAAGTTTCAGTCATCTGGAGCGATATGGCTTCCTCTTTTTCAGATTTTGAGATACTCTATTAACCTATGTCAAAAGCTCAGTCTGTTGGAATTATTATGGATGGTAATCGTCGGTATGCCCAAAAAAATGGTATTACGACGCTCGAAGGACACAAGGCCGGCTATGCAAAACTCAAAGAGCTCCTCTCTTGGGCCGAGGAAGCGGGTGTTCGCTATGTGACCGTCTATGCTTTTTCTACGGAAAATTGGAAACGAGATCCTGGCGAAGTTGCGTATTTGATGGATCTATTTCGTTTTGCACTGCAAAACGAAATTCAAACTTTTATTGACCGTAAGACCAGGGTACAAGTAATTGGTGATCGAAGTCGGCTTTCTACTGATTTACAAAAAATGATTGAAAATGCAGAAAAAAAGACCGCACATTTTTCTGAAATGACTTTGGCGATTGCTTTTTCGTACGGAGGTCGGGCAGAAATTGTGGATGCATGTAGTCGTGTCGCAGAAAAATATAAAAATGGAGAGATTGAAAAAATTGATGAAACAGTTTTGTCGGAACATATGTGGACGGCACAAATCCCTGATCCGGATTTGATCATTCGTACTAGTGGGGAAGTTAGACTATCCAACTTTCTGCCTTGGCAATCGGTGTATGGCGAGCTGGCTTTTACTAAAACCCTCTGGCCAGATTTGACAAAAGAAGAATTTATTGATATTCTGAATGACTTCGAGAAGCGCAGTAGAAGAAAAGGGAAATAGGTTTTTGTTTTAATCTACAAAGAATTTCCCTTTCTCATTTCAATCATAAATCTTGAATCGTGAATCGTCATTCTACCCAAAACATGAAAATACCTATTTTATTTGAAGACAAAGATTACGTGGTGATCGACAAGCCAGTCGGTCTTATTGTGCATTCTGACGGAAAGCGAGAAGAAGAGACTATTGCCGACTGGATGCTTGAGACGTATCCAAAAACAAAAGACGTGGGTGAGCCGATAGTGCTTTCTGACGGAAGAATTCTTTTGCGACCAGGTATCGTGCACCGTATTGATCGAGATACATCAGGCACGCTTATTTTGTGCAAGAATCAAAAAGCCTTTTTGGCACTCAAGGATCAGTTTAAGGCAAAAACAGTTAAAAAAATATATCACGCTTTTGTGTATGGTGATGTCAAAGCAAAAGAAGGGATCATTGATCGACCGATTGGCAGAAGTCGAAAAGATTTTAGAATGTGGTCTGCCCAGCGCGGTGCACGAGGGGAGATGCGCGATGCGGTGACCGAATATCGAGTTTTAAATACTAGCAAAAAAGCATCGTTGGTTGAAGTTGAACCAAAAACAGGACGTACCCACCAGATCCGTGTGCATTTTAAAGCGATCAATCATCCCTTAGTGGCTGACTCGCTCTACGCGCCCAATCATCAGCCAGTGTTTGGTTTTGAACGTTTGGCGCTTCACGCGTTGCGGATTAGTTTTACTGATATGAAGGGCAAGATGGTAACGGTGGAGGCTCCGTATCCAGCGGATTTCAAGAAGGCGATTAAACTGATAGAGAAGGAGGGGTAGGTCTTTGGGGAAAACGAGAGAGTTTAAATGGCTCATTAGCTTAATGAGCTGTTTAATATGCCTCTACAGAGCCGTTTTGGTTTTTTTAGCAGATTTTGACATTCGGGAGGTTTTTGGGGGCTGTCCGGAAGCCAATTACTTTGGTATGGTCAATACTGTCTCAGTTTCCTTGCTAATATCCCTACTCTGTGATAAGTTAGTGTCTACCTATGACAACGACACAAAAGACTATTTCTTCAGTAAATACACAGGAACGAGCTGAGCTTTCTATGCGAAGCGGAGACACTGTTCGTGTATGGCAAAAAATTAAGGAAGGTGATAAGACACGACTTCAAGCATTTGAAGGTTTGGTGCTTGCTCGAAAGCACGGTGCTGAATCAGGAGCGACTTTTACAGTGCGAAAGGTAATGGATGGTGTTGGTGTTGAAAGAATTTTTCCTCTCTATTCTCCAAATATCGACAAAATTGAGATTGTACGACGATCAAAGGTGCGACGAAGTAAGCTTTATTTCGTCCGAGAAAAGGCGGCAAAAGAAATTCGTCACCAAATGAGAAAGTTGATTGCTCAGGACAAAGATTTGAATACTGATACGAAGCATAATAAAAGTGAGGGAGCAGTGGAGAAGAAAGAGGAGACTGTAGAAGCAAAAGCATAAAAACTAAATCACCCGCCGAGGATACGGCGGGTGATTTAGTTCTATATAATTAATTGGTAGACACTTTACTATGATGTATGGTACAATGAGACCATGGGGAAGAGGGGTCCAAAACCAAAAAGTAAAGTAGTTATAAAATGGTCGGCAGATTTTGCATACGGCATTGGCCTCATTGTATCCGATGGTTGTTTGTCGAAAGACGGTCGACACATTACATTTGTTTCTAAGGACAAAGAGCAGATCAATAATTTTATGAAAGCATTTAAAATCAATGTCTTCGTTGGTCTGACTTTTTCTGGATATAATGGTATGTCAGCATATCGAGTCCAATTTAGCGACATTCCTTTCTATACTTTCTTACTATCTCTTGGTATTACACCTGCGAAATCTAAGACAATCGGGAGAGTTTTAATTCCGGAGCAGTACCTGTTCGATTTTATTAGAGGTGTTTTTGATGGTGATGGAACGGTTTATTCTTATTGGGATAAAAGATGGAAATCTAGTTTTATGTTCTACATTTCTTTCATTAGTGCGAGTGATACTTTTATACAGTGGTTACGAATGATTATTGAAAATGGTACTGGTAGTACGGGCCATATAAAAAAAGATGGTAAGGGTTCCACTTTTCAACTTACCTATGCAAAAAAGGATAGCATTAAAATCATCAATAAGATGTATCAAAACAAAAAGAGAATTTCACTTTCTAGAAAAAGCTTGAAAATAAAGCGGATTTTAGGTATAGTGGGGAAGTCGATTGGTCATATTGACAAATAAATGCGCGAGTGGTGAAATTGGCATACACGCAACCTTGAGGTGGTTGTGCCTTTACAGGCGTGGAGGTTCAAGTCCTCTCTCGCGCACAAAATACAGAAAACCCACTTTTTTAAAAAAGTGGGTTTTCTGTATTTTGTGCGCGAGAACATCTGCTGGGGGCAGATGTGTAGAGGACTTAAAAACTTTTGATAGTTTTCTGGAGTGTATTCGCGAATAGAAAACAGAAAAGGTGTACCGAATCTGTAAGATTCAAGATTCCCCTCTCTTATTATAATAAAAAACACAGGAATCACTTCCTATGCTTGCTTTGCGCTCTGTTCCCTTGACCTTATGGCGTCGTCGGGTATTCGGGGTAGTAGAGTGGCTGGCGTCCGATTTCTCGGCCGACTCCAGCCATTGCCTTGTTCGGCTTGTGCTCTTTACCCGGGAGCTTGTCCGTAACGACTTTGATTTGGTGGGCGCAACCGGTAAATCCGATGACCACGACTGCGAGAATCGCGCTCAACACCAAGTTTTTGTTCATTTTTTTCATTGAAATTCACCTCCTTCCTAGGTGAATTGCTGCTGGGGATACAGACTACACCTTACGATATATTTTGGCAAGCCCCGTAGTAGATTTTGGTATCGTGCCAGCAGGTGCTGGCGAAGCCAATACCAAAATTCACTACCGGGCAGGTGTCTACTGTGCATTACTTTTTTACCATTTCTATCGAACATCTCATGATTTTGGTATACTGAATGCATGCTATATACCCGAAAAGGCGATAAAGGCACCACCGGAACATTTGGTTGTAGTCAGAGAGTGTCTAAAAATTCTTCTCAGGCCGAGGCTCTCGGCGCACTTGATGAAGTAAATTCATTCCTTGGTCTGGCAAAAGTGCGTTCAGCAGAAAAAAATTTTATACTGGCTGGAAAATTATTTTCCGAAATAGTTCATGGAGTACAGCAAAACCTATTTATTATCCAAGCCGAGCTCGCCGGTACTCCCATGACAGTTGGTGAGGAGAAAGTCAAAGAACTCGAGCTTATGACCGACACTGCCGAAAAAGAAATGCCCCCGATTCGTACTTTTTTTATTTCCGGCGGGACGGAGCTCGCATCACTTTTTGACGTATCGCGTACACTGGCTCGTCGTGCTGAAAGACGGGTGGTGGCAGTGCATGAAGAGGGGAAGGTAGTGGTGGGTGCACACACTTTGGCTTACCTCAATCGTCTCTCGAGCCTCCTCTACGCGCTCGCTCGACTTTCCAATCATAAATGTGGTATAACTGAGTCTGCACCACAATACAAGTAGATGTTTGTGGTGCAAGTTTTTAAATTTAAAATTTCTAATTTTAAATTTTTAGACGACCACGGTGGCTATAGTTTAGTGGTAAAACTCCGGTTTGTGGAACCGGTATCGAGAGTCCGATTCTCTCTAGCCACCCCATTATAAAATGAAAACAGTATTAATTACGGGGATTAGTCGGGGGATAGGTAGATCATTGGCTGAAAGATTTCTTGCGGAAGGATATTTTGTTGTAGGCACTTCTTTGTCTGGAGGGGTTGATTTGATTAATCACAATCTCACTGTTTTGAAACTTGATTTGCGAACGCAGGAAAGCATTTCGTCGTGTGCACAAGAGATCGTTAAGTCTGGAAAAAATATAGATATGTTGATTAATAATGCTGGCGTACTTCTCGATGAAGATGAAACGACGGTGGTTGTAGACAGGTTGCGTCAGACGCTGGAAGTAAACTTACTTGGCACAGTAGATTTCACCGAGAGGATTGTTCCCGTGATGGCACCAAGTTCTCATATTATTAATATATCTTCTACCGCAGGTTCTTTGGAACAAGTCGGTAAAACCACACATTTCCCAGGTCATTATCCAAGTTATAAAATATCGAAAGCAGCCTTAAATATGTACACAAGAACACTTGCCCTTAGACTGAAGGATAAAGGGGTCGTTGTTTCTTCGGTGCACCCTGGATGGGTCAAGACTGATATGGGTGGAGAAAATGCTGATCTGTCTCCCGCAGACGCCGCACAACAAATCTTTAATTTTGCTATTTCAAAACCAGAGACAGGGCAATTTTGGTTTGCTGGTAAAAAGTTGGCTTGGTAGGCATTTAAATAAAAGAAATATGAAACTTCTCTTTATCGCTGTTGGCAAAAAACATGATGGGCTGGTAGAAAATGGTGTAGCGGAATTTACTGCGCGTATCGGACATTACGCTCCGATAGAATGGAAAATTATTCCTGCTTCAAATGCAAAAGAAGAAGCTGAAAAGATTTTAAAAAGTGTCGACCAAGCCGAAACACTTATCGCGCTCGACGAAAAGGGGAAAGGGCTTACTACGCTTGCCTTGGCAGAATATATTGAAAAAAATATGTCCGCAGGTGCAAAGAGGCTTGTTTTTGTCATAGGTGGTGCATATGGTCTCGATCAGACGGTCAGAGATCGGGCACAGCTCATCTGGTCGCTTTCTCCACTGACCTTTCCTCACCAGCTGGTGCGTCTGATACTTTCTGAGCAAGTTTATCGTGCGTTTACGGTGATCAAGGGTGAAAAATATCATCACGAGGGATAGCTTAGGTGGATTCTGCGGGGAGATACTCGCTACCTAGTCTTTTTTGTATACGCGAGCTATTATTATACTTATGATTAAATTTCTCTTTAAAGGTATTGTTACGATTATTCTCCTGGCGGTGATTGTTGTTGTCGGCTTTTTTGCTCGAAATGAACTTCAAAAAACGGGAAGTAATTTTTCTGGAGCAGTTTCTTCATTGGCCAAAACGCTTCAGGCGATAAAAAATACTATCGTACCGTCTGTACCTTGCGCCAAGCCGATTTCATATTCTGTTGGCGAAGTGGATCCACGTTTCAAAATTTCTCGCACAGAGCTACAAACTATTATTGGAAATGCAGCTGCAATTTGGGAAAAACCAGTAGGGCTTGACCTGTTTGAATTAAAAGAAGGTGGAGGAGGAGATCTCACTATCAATCTCATTTACGATAGTCGCCAAGAGTCGACCA
>SCTV01000048.1 GCA_004298345.1 Patescibacteria group bacterium | reverse complement strand
TAGGCACCTGTAGACGGAATACTCATAATTTTCTTGGTAGAAAATTTCTCAGTCTCGGCTGCCCGCCTTGCGAAGCTTCTTTAAAAAATATGCCTGCGACGAATTTGGTGACTACCTCCCTCCACTCATAGTTAAAGGAACAATTTCAGTAAAAATTGTGCTTAGTTTCCACTCACTTCACCAGCATCCCTCGCTTCCATTTCAGCGATCATGTTCCACTTTGGGCTACCCTTGAATCCACTACCGGCAGGAATAAGTCGTCCGATAATAACGTTTTCCATAAGACCTTCGAGATCGTCTTTACTACCACGAATTGCATTGTTTATGAGTATTCGAGTAGTGTGCTGGAATGATGCGGCTGAAAGGAAGCTTCGTCGAGAGAGAGATACTTCAGTAATACCCATCACCACCGCTTCGGCCTTTGCCTCTGCACCGTTTGCCTTCTTTGCAATTTCATTTTCAGCATTCAGTTCGTGCTTGGTGACAATATCTCCAACCATGAGTTCGGTCTCGCCACCATCCTTTACTCTAAGTCGAGAGAACATTTGTCGCACAATAATTTCAATGTGTTTTCGAGACACCGCTTCACCCTGAAGTTCGTAAATCTTACTTACTTCGGTAATAACGTATTCTCGAGCCTTTTCTTTGCCGGCATATTTGAATACTTCATCAATATCTGCTGAACCGTCAGTAATAATATCTCCCTTCTTTACTTTGTCGCCCACCTTTACAAGTGGCATACGGCGATAGTTGATAGAATATTCTATCGCACTTGATTTCTTGCCACGGTCTTCGAGCTCAGGCATGACCGTAATAATCTTTTCTTTACCAAGTTCTTTGATGTCGGTTATAAGACCGTCAACCGTACTAACTACAGCTGGATTCTTTGGCTTTCGCTTTTCAAAGATTTCTTCCACTCGTGGAAGACCGGCGGTAATATCTCCACCGACAGACGCAGTACCTCCAGCATGGAATGTACGCATAGTAAGCTGTGTACCAGGTTCACCGATCGCCTGCCCTGCCACTGTACCTACTGCTTCACCGAGATCAACAAGCTTGTTTTTACCAAGATCGAGACCGTAACATTGTGCACAAATACCATCAAGAGATTTACATGAGAGTGGTGAACGTACTACCACGTGATCCACACCCGCCTCTTCGAGCATCACTGATTCCTCTTTACTAATCAAATGACCCTTTGGCAGAAGTACTTTACCCTTTGCATCGAGACAATCAGCAGCAAGTACTCGACCACGAATACTCTTTGAAATTGCCACCTCGATACCAAGTGCGTTTTGTTTGGTAATAGTAATACCTTCTTTGGTACCACAATCATCTTCGCTAACCATAATATCCTGGGCTACCACGAAAAGCTTTCGAGTGAGGTATCCGGCTTTTGCGGTGTTGAGCGCAGTGTCAGTAAGACCCTTTCGAGAACCGTGAGTAGTAATAAAGTATTCGATAGGAGTAAGACCTTCTTTACTACATGAAAGAATCGGGAGTTCGATAGTTTCGCCGGCAGTATTTTGAATCAAACCTTTCATACCCGCCATCTGTGTAATCTGTGAGTACGAACCTCGAGCACCAGAGTTGACCATATCGTACACTGAGCCGTTTTTATCAAGTGATGCAGGCATCAATTTTTCAACATCGTTCTTTGCCTTGTGCCAGATTTCAATATTTTTTCGAAGTCGCTCTTCTTCAGTAAGCAAACCTTCATTGTACTGATTTACCACAGCTTCAGACTGAACCTTGGCCTTTGAAATAATCTCATTTCTTTCTGCTGGAATAACAATGTCATCAAGACCCCAAGTAATACCTGAACGAGTTACATATTTGAAACCGAATGCTTTGATACGGTCAATGATTGGTGGAACATTCTCAATACCGTATTTGTTGATAAGCTTGTCCACGATAGCCGTCATTTTCTTACGGTCAATTTCTTTGTTTATGTATGGGTAATCACTCGGCAATACAGCGTTAAAGAGAATTCTACCGACAGTGGTTTCAAATACTTTGCCTCCAAACTGCGCATACTTTTCGCTTTCTGAACCAAGCACTTTAATCTTTGCTCGAATACCTACCGCATCAAAGTTGTATGCGACGAGAGCGCTACCAGGACTTTCAAAAAACTTACCCTCACCTTTTTGTTTATCCATATCTTTGGTCACCCAGAAACAGCCGAGCACAATGTCGAGCATTTTGTTTGAAACAACCGGCTCACCGCTACCTGGTTTCAAAATATTTTTATCTGAGGCCATGATTTCTCGAGCTTCCATCTGAGCAGCATCTGAAAGTGGCACGTGTACGGCCATCTGGTCTCCGTCGAAGTCTGCGTTGAATGCGTTACAAACAAGTGGGTGCACCTGAATAGCATCACCTTCAATGAGGATAGGTTTGAAAGCCTGAATACCAAGTCGGTGTAGGGTCGGTGCACGGTTCAAAAGCACATAACGATCTTTGATCACATCTTCGAGAATCGCCCACACTTCTGGAATACCGTCATCAATAAGTCGGCCGGCTCCGCGGATGTTGTATGCGAGCTCCTTTTGAAGTAACTGTGAGATAACAAAGGGCTTGAAAAGCTCAAGTGCCATGTGTTTTGGAAGTCCACATTGATTGAGATTGAGCTCTGGACCCACGACGATTACTGATCGGCCTGAGTAGTCTACTCGCTTACCGAGAAGATTTTGGCGGAAGAGACCTCGCTTACCTTTAAGATTGTCAGAAAGAGATTTGAGAGATCGCTTTTGTGCCTGGCTAACAGATGAGAAAACATTGTTGCCATGACGAATAGAGTTGTCGATGAGAGAGTCTACTGCCTCCTGCAAGATTCTCTTTTCATTTCGCAAAATTACATCAGGAGCACTGATTTCTTTCAGTTTCAAAAGACGATTGTTTCGGTTGATCACTCGTCGATAGAGGTCGTTGATATCCGAGGTCGCATATCGTCCACCATCGAGCGGTACCATCGGTCGAAGCGCTGGTGGGATAACAGGAATACGAGTCAAAAACATCCACTCTGGGCGAATCTTTGACTCCACCATCGCACACGCGAGACTGAGTCTCTTGTGAATTTTTTCTCGATCTACTGAACTTGCATCTTCGAGCTCTTTATTGAGATTTTCGACAAGTTTCTCTAGATCAAGATTTTTGAGAATGGTATAAATGGCCTCTGCACCAATAGCAGCCTCAAAAAGAGTGCCGTATTTTACAGAATACTTATGGTAGAGCAATTCATCGAGTACCACACCTGGCACAAGACTTTCTATTTCTTTTTTTGCATTAATCAAAAGTTCTTTGAGAGCCTCTTTGGTCTTTTCGTCTTGAGCGGCCTTTACCTTTGATTTGAACTCAGAATCAAGCTCTTTCAAAAATGATTCTTTTGCCGGTTCTGAAACAGAAGTCACAATATATCCAGCAAAGTAGATTACCTTTTCGAGATCAGCGGTCGTCATACCGAGAATAGTACCAATGCGAGAGGGCATGCTTCGTAGGAACCAAATATGTGACACTGGTGTGGCAAGCTCAATGTGTCCCATTCTCTCTCGTCGTACGATAGACCTTGTGATTTCTACTCCACACTTTTCACAAATAATTCCTTTATATCGAATACCTCGATACTTTCCACAATAACACTCCCAGTCCTTGTCTGGTCCAAAGATTTTCTCATCAAAGAGGCCACTCTTCTCAGACCGTTGAGTTCGGTAGTTGATTGTTTCTGGCTTGGTGATCTCACCAAATGACCAGTCGAGAATACGGTCTGGCGATGCGAGTCTAAGGCTCACTACATCAAAATCATGCACATCGGTTGTTTTATTTTTTATCATTGTATTTGTGTGATTATGTAATGATTAATAATTCGCGTCATGAGCCTCGTCTGTTTTTTCTTTCTTGAGCTCGACATCCAGTGCCAAACCTCGAAGACTATTTAGAAGTACGTTAAACGACGCAGGAATATTTGGGAGACTAAGCTTGTTGCCCTTTACAATCGCGTCGAATGCCGCCGAACGACCGACAATATCGTCAGATTTTATCGTGAGCATTTCTCGGAGCGTATGTGCTGCACCGTGACCCAAAAGCGCCCACACTTCCATTTCCCCAAATCGCTGTCCTCCACCCTGTGCCTTACCTCCAAGTGGCTGTTGCGTGATAAGTGAGTATGGACCAATAGATCGCATATGGATCTTGTCCTCCACCATGTGGTGAAGCTTCATAATATACATGTATCCGACCGCAATATCCTGGTCAAATTTGACACCGGTTCGTCCGTCGTAAAGTGGCATTTTTCCGTTTTCCTGAAAACCAGCTTTTTTGAGCTCTGCTTTGACCTCAGCATCGGTAGCACCAACGAAAGGTGGCACAATAGCCTGGTAATTAAGGGTATTTGCGGCAAGTCCGAGGTGGAGCTCGAGGATCTGTCCAAGGTTCATACGAGAAGGCACACCGAGTGGAGTAAGGATCACATCCACTGGAGTTCCGTCTGCCATGTATGGCATATCTTCTTCAGGAAGGATTCGAGAAATCACACCCTTGTTTCCGTGTCGTCCAGCAAGCTTGTCACCCACCGATACGTTTCGGAGCTGTGCTACTTCGATATAAATTTTCTTGATAATACCCGACTCGAGCTTATCTCCCTTTTCTCGAGAGAAAATCTTTACACTGATCACACGACCTCGCTTGCCGTTCTCGATTCGCTTTGAAGTATCTTTTACGTCTCGAGCTTTTTCACCGAAAATCGATCGGAGGAGTCGCTCTTCTGGAGTTAGCTGAGTTTCGCCCTTTGGAGTAATTTTACCAACGAGAATATCTCCTGGTCGCACTTCTGCACCGACTCGAATCACACCATCTTCTGCGAGATTTTTGAGCTTTATTTCACCGACGTTTGGAATATCACAAGTAGTAACTTCAGGACCGAGCTTGGTATCACGTACGTTTACTACAAACTCTTCGATATGGATACTGGTAAATTTACTATCCTTTACAAGTCGCTCTGAGAGAATAATTGCATCTTCGTAGTTTGATCCAGACCAAGTCATGAACGCCACGAGCATGTTCTGACCAAGGGCAATTTCTCCGTTATCACTCGATGAGGTATCCGCGAGAATATCTCCTTTCTTTACTTTCTGTCCGAGATCAACAATCGGTCGCTGATGAAAAGCGGTAAAGCCGTTGGTTCGAGAGAAATGCACGAGCGTGTATTCTTTTTCCTTGCCCTTTGCATTCTTTACTTTGATTTGTTTTGAGTCTACATAAGTCACGGTCACGTCTTCCTCAGCCACAATCACTCGGCCTGAGTCGAGCACTGCTTTTCTCTCGATACCAGTCGCGACGAGTGGTGCTTCTGGCACGATACATGGAGTTGCCTGCTTTTGCATGTTACTACCCATGAGTGCTCGGTTTGCATCATCGTGGTTTAGGAACGGAATCATACCGGTCGCGATAGAAAAAGCCTGGTTGGTAGCCACGTCAATATAGTCTACTTCATTTGCCTTCACCAAAACCGGGTTACCGTTCACACGAACCTCAACTTCGTCTTGAGTAATCTTGCCAGACTTATCGTAGGGAGTTGCAGCAGAAGCGATTTTGAAATTTTCCTCTTCTAGCGCATTAAAATATTTAATTTCTTTGGTTACTTTTCCGTCCTTTACTTTTGCGTATGGAGTTTCAATCATGCCAAATTCGTTGATTCGAGCGTATACAGAAAGACGCAAAATAAGACCGATGTTTGGACCTTCAGGAGTATGGATCGGACACACGCGACCGTAGTGAGAAGTATGCACGTCTCGTACCTCAAAGCCCGCTCGCTCTCGTGTCAGACCTCCTGGACCAAGCGCAGAAAGTGTTCTTAGGTGCTCAACTTCCTGAAGCACGTTTTCCTGTGCCATAAACTGTGAGAGCTGGTTGGTCGTAAAGAATTCTTTGAGTCGTGCCTGCAGTGGTCGCGGAGAAATAAATTGCACAGGCAAAGAGGTGTCCGGATCAATAGTAGACATTCGATCCTGAATATTTCTCTTCATCTGTGACATACCGACACGAATCTTTTGCTGGAGAAGTTCTCCGACATATCGCACTCGTCGTGAGCCGAGGTGATCAATATCGTCTTCTACTGCATCAGGAGTGTTGTTTAAGGTAACAATATGTCCGACGATAGTTGCAATATCTTCGGCAGAAATGGTTTTTCGGTCAGTTGATTTTTCATCAACCGGTTTTGAAAAGCGTTTATTAAATCTAAGTCGTCCAACCTTTGAAAGATCGTAACGTTCAGGACTAAAGATACCCTGCACAAACTCTCGAGCGTTGTCTGCTGTCGCGAGATCTCCATCTCGAAGCTTTTTGTGGATTTCAATGTAGGCATCATCGGTCGTCTTTGCATGATCTTTTGCCAAAGTCGTCTCTATATATGGCTTTGCAAGGTCATTCCCCTTGAAAAGAGTAAGGATGTCAGCATTGCTTCCCGCACCGAGAGCTCGCATGAGTGAAGTAACTGCAAATTTTCTCTTTCGATCAATACGCACATAGATGACACCGTCAGGATCGCTTTCGATTTCAATCCACACACCTCGAGCAGGAATAATTTTTGCTCCGAAATAGTTTTTGCCTTTAGCTTCGGCA
>SCTV01000047.1 GCA_004298345.1 Patescibacteria group bacterium | reverse complement strand
CAGCCTTTTCGAGTCCCTTTCGGAGCTAACGCTCCTCACGAGCGCGCACATATAAAAACCGCCTTTCGGGGCGGTTTTTATATGTGCGCGCTCGATGGGACTCGAACCCACGACCTCTCCCGTGACAGGGGAGCGTTCTAGCCAGCTGAACTACGAGCGCAATGGATATGAATATAACAGGAAAATGGGCAGGATGCAATGATTACTGGGGGAGGGTATCTTCCTCTACGAGGACAGTACCCTGTTTGGATTTTTTGTTCATGAGTACAATTCAAAAAATGCTCAAACAGGCTTCGATCCCTCCACACAGGCAAAACCCTTTGCCTGTTCCACCGACAAAACTTCACTTCGTTCAATTTGTGTCGGCGGGAGGGATCGAACCTCCGACCCCAGGCTTATGAGTCCTGTGCTCTACCGACTGAGCTACGCCGACAGTGATTAGTACGATAACATATTCGGAATGTTATCTCAATCCCAAAAAACAAAACCGTCCGCCTGAGGCGGACGGTTTTGTTTACTTGTTGCGGGGCCCGGAATCGCACCGGGGACTCAAGGTTATGAGCCTTGCGAGATACTGCTCCTCCACCCCGCTATATTACTTACAACCCCATTATACCGCATATTCCCTACATATGCAAGGACGAAATAGTGCCATAGAACTTACACGGTTGAATGCAGTTCGAGGCGCGAGCTCGGCTTGCAACCAAAACGTATAGAGATACGTTGCGGGAGCAAACGAGCGAAGCAACGAAGAAATGCGTCGACCGTGTAAGTTCTATTTATATAAATTTCAACTCCTCAAAAACAGTCTGATACAAAGCCAATATCCTCTTCACCTCTCGATTATTCAAAAGCACTGCCGCACCACCGTGCGCCAGATTATTACGCATACGATGAGCTTCCCAAGCATTGTCCAGAGTACGCAAATTTCCTCGAGTGAGACTTCGCAATTTTTCGCCTACCCCATCGCCTATCGCACCTTCTTTTTCAAGAAGCTCATCAAGTATAATATCAGCCTCAAGTATCGCTGACATCCAATCATTCGGATTCAGTGACTCCGCGTGTTCAGTAATCTTGCTCCACCTCAAGAGGTTGCCTCCATCACTAGCAACCGTTACAGCATTCAAAGACTCGTACTCCGCCATATACTTCTCTTGAATTTCTTCATTGAGTCGACGAAGTTGCAGTATTGCGTAGATAATGCCCGTAAGACAAAGCAAACTGATAACGATTGCGATCCATTTCGCATACGGCAATACAAAATAAAAAACCTCCACACACCAATTCCAAAATCGTGCCAATGTCTTACCAGTAAAAAATTCGTATATTTTCGAAAAGAAATATTCTACGTTTAGGAAAGGAACCTCATTCATACAAGTAGAAGTATACTACTTTTCACCCAAAAAATCTTTCCCCAGTGCAAAAAGAACATCCTCTCTACCGTGTGGGGCCGTCATCTGAATACCAAGTGGCAGAGAGACACTTCCTTCTTTTGCAAATCCAGAAGGAATCGACATCGCGGGCATACCGGTAAGATTTGCGGTAACGGTAAAGATGTCTTCGAGATACATGGAAAGTGGGTCACTCGCTTTTTCTCCAATTTTAAATGCCGGAGTTGGTGTAGTAGGAGTAAGAATCACATCAACTTTAGTGAACGCATTTGTAAAATCTTTTGTAATCGTTTTGCGTAATGCATTTGCTTTATTGTAATACGCATCATAATATCCAGAAGAAAGAACATACGTACCGAGGAGTATTCGACGACGAGTTTCCTTGCCAAATCCTCCTGCTCGACTGGCAAAGTAGTCTTCGATACTATTTTTTCCATCTACATGCAAACCATATTTTACACCATCAAAACGGGCTAGGTTTGAAGAAACTTCTGCAGGCATGAGCACATAGTATACTGGCAAAGCGTAGCCGATATTAGGAAGTATCATGTCTACCACCGTATGACCTAGTTTTTTTAAACGAACCAAAGATTCCTCAAAATTTGAGAGGACCTGTGCATCAATACCTTTTTCCATAGCATGTCGGGGTACACCTATCGTAAGACTGTTTTTGATTGAACTTTTTTTGTAAGTATCTGGTGAAATCGTTGTAGCATCCATAAAATCCCGTCCGGCCAAAAGATCGAACACAGTCTCCATATCCCCTACTGTTTTTGTAAACGGCCCAGCTTGATCAAGTGAGGATCCCATCGCAATCAATCCGTGACGAGAAATCGCTCCGTACGTTGGCTTGAGACCGATTACTCCACAAAAACTCGCAGGCTGTCGTACCGATCCTCCGGTATCAGTACCCAGCGCAACCAAACACCCATCCATAGCAAGTGCTGCAGCAGAACCCCCAGACGAACCACCAGCAACACGAGCAACATCGTGTGGATTTTTTGTAACCCCGAAAGCAGAATTCTCAGTTGAACCACCCATGGCAAATTCGTCCATGTTTGTACGACCAAGGAAAATAGCTCCTGCGTCTTTGAGCTTTTTAATCACTGTCGCATCATAGGTCGCGTGATAATTTTCAAGCATTTTTGACGAAGCACTCGCAATTTTACCTTCTATCAAAATATTATCTTTTATTGCAAAAGGTATACCCGTGAGAATACTTGCTTTCCCTGAATCTATTTTCTCCTGGGCCATTTTTGCTTGTGCCGAGACATCATTGAAGACTTCGAGGTACGCATGTATTTCTGAATCTCTTTTTTTAATATTTTCGAGGTATGTATTCACAAGCTCAAGTACCGTATACTTTTTTGCAAGCAAGTCTTCGTGAGCTTTTTTGATTGTCAGGCTTTTTAAATCAATCGACATGGGGTTATAAAATTTTCTTTACTTTAATACAATTTTCCTCAGTAGATGGAGCTTCTGCCAAAATCTTCTCGGTATACTGACCGGGTGTATTTGCTCCACTATCCTCGCGAAGTACATTGTACACCGGACCAACCTCTGCATGAGAAGCTCCGGTGCTCGCTTTTTGTATTTCACCCACATACTTTAAAATAGACTCGATTTCTGTCAAAAAGGTAGCCTTTTCCTCATCAGTAATACGAATGCGGGCCAAGGTCGCTAGTTTTTCTATGTCTTTTATCTCCATAAGTGCCTTCATCATAGCATGATATAGCGCTTTTTCCAGTTATCCCCACCACCATTGACACAATCTGATAACTATAATAAGATAATTTTTGGCGTTCTTTTGGGGTCTGTGAATATGGTTCGCGGAAAAAGAGCGTCTTTAGTGCATCGAACGAAGTATGAAACATCATCACTGCGGGAAGAAGGCCAAGAATGGGCGGGCGCGTAACCGTCGTCGCGATCGCGAGGAGATCGCACGGCAGTTGGAAGAGTAAACATTTTCAATCCTCATCGTTATAAAACCCCAATCGTCCATCGACCCCGTCGATGGTCTTTTTATTTAAACAGATATATAAGTTAAAAATATGTGGATTGTACGCCTTAGATTAAACGGCTAAACGTGACGTTTAGCCGTTTAATCTGGCTCTATAGAGCCATTTTGATAAAAGGAGTTTTCCACCTAAAACGCGAGTACGCGTTCGGGCGAACATTTTGAGTACAAAATGTTTTAGCCCACCATCTTCAAAAATTCCTCTTCAGTGATTACCTTTACACCCAAACTTTCTGCCTTCTCAAGCTTACTCCCCGCGCTTTCTCCTGCCACCACAAAATCTGTCTCTTTTGAAACCGAGCTAGACACCTCTCCCCCTAAAGCTCGGACCATGTCTTTTGCAGTATCCCGATCGAGACTTGTCATACTTCCCGTAAATACAAAAGTTTTTCCGATAATCACTGAATTTTTAACAGGGCCAGAGACAGCTCCAGAAATCTTCTTTTCCGTAAGAATCTTTACTTGCTTCAACAAATCTCCTACCTGTTTTTTATTGTCCATATCTCCAAACCAAGACACCAGAGACTCTGCCACCACATCACCCACACCGTATATAGACTGGAGCTCCTCTATTTTTGCTCCCATCAATTTTTCGAGTGTGCCAAAATGTCGTGCAAGATCGTGTGCCGTCTCCTCACCCACCTGTGGTATCGAAAGACTGATAATAAAACGGGATAACGTGACCTCTCGCGCTTTTTCGATTGCTGACAAAATATTATCTACCGACTTTTCGGCAAATCGCGGAAGCGATAGCAAGTCCCCCTTTTTT
>SCTV01000046.1 GCA_004298345.1 Patescibacteria group bacterium | reverse complement strand
GCTCTTCCGATCTAGTAGGTAATAAATTTCCGTAAATAAAAAACTATGATTTCTAGTCAAAGAAGCTTACCAATCAAAATTCTCATCGTCGGCAATATTAAAAAAGGAGATTCTATTTTGATGCGCAAAAAGTTTGCTGGCTCAAAGCCCTATCTTGAAACATGGTACTCATTTGGTACGGAATTTATTCCAGGACAAGATCCGAGAGATACTTTTGTCGGGTATATACAGGGTTTTGTTGGAGTTATTATCAGACCGACCAAACGTGTGTTCTGGGATACAGAAATAAAAGAAGATCATGACGGTATTACGAAGCAATTTGTTTACCTTGATTTAGAGCTCGAATATGTTTCCGGTGAACCATTCGTACCCGAAGGTCTTGAGAAAGTTGAATGGATACTTATAGCTAATCTTTCAAAATTGGATGTGGTTCCGCCATCCGTGGCGTTTTTTAAGAAACTTGGTTATTTGGAATAGAATTTCTGACCTATTTTTCTTCCAAAACCTTGCTATACTATTAAAGTAATTAGTCATAAGAAAATAAAAATTTATGAAAGAGAAAAAAGCATCGGCAGAATGGTATATAGCAGCAACTCACTGGCTTACGGCAGGATTTGCGATTCCTTTTGTCCTAACCCTCGTTTTGAGCGTTCCTCTGATCGTCTTGCTATCTAAGTATGGAAATAGTAATTATTTAGTAGGTACAGTGGTTGCTCTGATCAACATTTTGGGTATTTGGCTCGGTGTGATTTATTCCTCAAAGTATCTTGATAAAACGTATATCATAAAAGATGCGAACAAAATTATAAATCTCGCCACACTATATCTAGCCGTTATTGGAGGAGGGTTTCGAGTCTACAACATTATTCATACGGGGATTTTTCCTTATACTGATCTCGGATTTTTGGTAGGACTAGTTATTTTCTACATGGTAAGTAAAAAATATGTAAAAAATAATTATGTTTCCGCACCTCAACCGCAGTCTCAGGTTCCTGTTGTTTAGTCCGTTTTAATAATTTTTTAGTACACTCCTATGAACAAAACCATCACCACTGTCGTTATCATCGTTGTCATTATCCTCGCTGCGTTTTTCTATTTTACTCGGCCGGTCAGTGCGCCGACAGAGTCAGTGGAATCGGTGGCGGAGAAACTGGTGCCGACATCTCAAGGAGATGTCGATGCGCGAGCCCTCGATGAAAAGCTCTATCGTGTTTCGAAATCTCAGTCACAAGTGCAATTTAGTATTAACGAAGTACTTCGAGGTTCGCCTTTTACCGCAGTGGGGAGGACGAGCGAAGTGGCCGGAGACTTTTTGGTTTCAAATCGCGCGGTCAAAGTGGGAACCATGACGGTCAATGCAAAAACATTTAAAACCGACAGCACCCAGCGAGACGGTGCCATCGTTCGCTTTATTTTGAAGTCAGATCAGCCAGCGAATGAGTTTATTACTTTCAAACCAAGCCAACCGATTGCCCTTGCGTTGCCTCTCGCAGAGGGAAAGCAAATCAGCGCCAATCTTTCTGGTGACCTCACTATCTCGGGTGTTACTAAGCCTGCTATTTTTGCGGTACGAGTACAAATTCAGAATCAAAAACTTTTGGTGACCGGAGAAACAATCGTCAAACGTTCTGATTTCAACCTTAAGATTCCAGAGCTTTCGTTTATCGCCAGTGTGGATGACGAGGTGGGGATTTCTGTGTCTACGGTGGCTGAAATGATACAATAGAAGTATGATCATCACTTCTTCAATACTCATTTCGTTTGCGATAGGAATTGTAGTCGGGATTTTGTTTGTCTACAAGAAAAGCGGGACACATGGTAAGAATAGACAGCAGAAACAGAAGGATATGAGAAAGGCAAAAATCATGGATCTGTTTGCGACACGGTTTGAGGTAAAAAATAATGACGTGGAACGTATGTTTTCAGTGTCTGATGCGACCGCGACCAACTATTTGAGCGAGCTCGAGAAGGAGGGGAAGATACGGCAGGTGGGGAGTCGTGGTAGATTTGTGACATACGAGAAAATCAAAGGCTAACTTCGGAAGTTAGCCTTTGAAAGGGGCTCTGTAGAGCCGTTTTGTATTTTGGGTAGTTTTTGGGATTTTGGGTATAAAATAGACATTAGACATTAGTATTTAGACAAGAGAAATTCCCGCGGCGTACTCGCCGCGGGCTTTCTATTTCTGTTTTTTCTAATATCTGATGTCTAGTGTCTGATCTCTAATATCTAACGACTAACATTTATCAACTTTTGTCGATTCCTGACTTTCCACTTTCGACTTTTGACTACCCAATATGCTATGCTCTCAGTATGAAATATCTTGGCATAGATTATGGCACAAAACGAGTGGGAATTGCGGTATCTGATGAGACAGGGAAATTTGCTTTTGCCAAGGCCGTACTTGCAAATGATAAGTCTCTTTTGTCGACCATTCACAAAATCTGTATAGATGAAAAAGTGGAGGCAATCGTACTTGGCGAGTCGAAAGATTATGATGGCAAGGACAATCCGCTCATGAAGCAGATCACGAAACATAAAGGGGAGCTCGAGACTGAAGTAGGCGTACCAGTTTACCTCGAACCAGAATTTATGACCTCAGCTGCGGCGGAACGTATGGGCGAAAAAGACTCCAGCCAGAACAGAAGATCGGGACTAAGCACAAGAAGTCTAAAGGCCAAAAATGAAATGCTTGACGCCTCCGCCGCCGCACTGATTTTGCAGAGTTATCTAGATAGACACTAGACATCAGTATTTAGACAAAAGAGGCAAGAAAAATCCCCGCGGTGAGTACGCCGCGGTTTTTCTGTTCCCGTATCTTCTATTATCTAACGACTAACATCTATCAACTTTGGTGACTTTTGACTACCCAATATGCTATGCTCTACAGATGATTTCATATGATGAATTTGCAAAAGTAGAAATAAAAGTTGGTAAAATACTTTCAGCTGAAAAAATTCCCGACACTGATAAGTTATTAAAACTTAGTGTGGATTTTGGATTAAAAGATTCTCTCGTTGTAGAAACTAAAGCCACAGCGGAGGATGTTGCATTGCAACCTTCTAAGCAAGAACCAGATATTCGTCAAATAGTTTCAGGTATTTCTGCCTACTTTCCAGACCCAGAGGTGCTTGTGGGGAAAAAATGTATGTTTGTGACTAACCTCGAACCACGCAAAATTCGTGGCTACGAAAGCAACGGTATGCTCTTTGCGGTGAGTACTCCTGAAGGGGCTTTTTCATTGCTTGAGCCGGCAGACGCGATACCACCGGGCGCTAAAGCAAAATAATTTTTATGTTTGATTTTCTCGATCCAACCGCATTGATACAGACTCTTGGTATTCTCGGAGTTTTTGTGATTGTTTTTGCTGAATCGGGACTCTTTTTCGGGTTCTTTTTTCCAGGAGATTCACTTTTATTTACCGCTGGACTACTGGCCTCTCAAGGCTATTTCGATATCTATCTGCTGGTTTTTGGTTGTGTCATCTCTGCAGTCCTCGGCGACAGTGTTGGTTACGCATTTGGCAAACATGCGGGAGACAAAATATTCACTCGCGAGGATTCATTATTTTTTCATAAAAAACATGTTTTGAGTGCGCAGATTTTTTACGAAAAGCATGGCAAAAAAGCAATAGTGCTCGCGCGCTTTGTACCGATCGTGAGGACATTTGCGCCGATCCTTGCTGGGGTAGGTAAAATGCAGTACCGAACCTTTCTTGCGTATAATATCATTGGTGGTGTACTTTGGGTTGTTGGTCTTTCTCTGCTTGGTTTTGTGCTTGGTAATACTATTCCGGATATTGACCGATATATTTTACCGATAGTGGTCGTAATCATCATCGGTTCTTTTGTGCCGATGATTGTTTCGTATGTCCAAAACAAAAAATCGTCATCTTAACGTTTGATTCCCTTACACAGAGTTTCCTTTGTTTTCTCTCCGTAGTATACTAAAGGAGAAGCCGACAACATTTTTATTTGTCTCTATTCCACATGTATTCACAAAAAATTCTTGCATATTTTCCGCCACCCGCTTTTCTCGAAATGCCTGCTGTGGGGCTGGATGTTACCGACGAGGCAGTATACTTTGCTGAACTTCGCAGAAACAAAGACTCATTTACTCTCGGTACGTACGGTGAGAAACTTCTTCCTCGTGGCATGGTAGAAGGTGGTCGTATCAACGATGCCGAAGGCTTAGCTAAGATTCTGAAAGAGCTCAGGGATACCTATGATTGGCACTATGTGCGAGTCTCACTTCCGGAAGAAAAGACCTTTTTGTTTCGGACCGAAATACCGTATACAGAAGATAACAAAGAGATAAAAAGCAGTCTCGAATTCAAACTAGAAGAAAATGTGCCGATCCCTCCGGCTGAAACCATTTTTGAATTTGATGTGATTAGATCATCACAGGAGCACCCAGACCATCTTGATGTGAGTGTGTCTGCGGTGCCAGAGAAGGTGATTAGCACCTATGCAAACGTGTTGCGTTCGGCGGAGCTCACCCCGCTTTCTTTTGAGGTTGAAACTCGGGCAATCGCGAAGTCGGTCATCAGAAAAGGTGATCAAGGAACGATTATGGTCGTGGATGTTGGTGTCATCAAAACTGGTGTCTACATAGTTTCTGGCGGGGTAGTGCGATTTTCTTCGACGCTAAGCATTGATGT
>SCTV01000045.1 GCA_004298345.1 Patescibacteria group bacterium | reverse complement strand
ATAAAACGGGTCTGCAATAAATCGATTGGCTGTGGATGTCATAATGTCTTTACCGATACCATTGCTTCTCACTACGGTTATCACCGGCTCAATAGCGAGAAGCGCGTCAACCTGCCCCGAAGCAAGAGCCTGAGCCTGGAGAGGGATCGCGAGTTCTACCAAAGTTATATCTGCAGGAACACTCAGACCGTTTTCAGAAAAAACATGTTGAGCAATAGTTCTCCATTGGATACCTGGCAAGACCCCAACTTTTTTGCCACGCAATTGTCCGACCGAAGTGATAGTTGAATCTTTTTTGACCAGAATTGAATCTCCTTCGTGACCAGCTGTAGCACCATTAAGTAGAATTACTTTTATTGATCCTGGTTTTTTGCTTTCAGCTACTGCAGTGATGCCTCCGGCTGCCGCAAAAGCTGCATCTGCCTGACCAGAAAGTAACGCGTCAATAATTTGATTTGGTGCATCAAATTTTACCGCCTCAACATTAAGACCAGCTTCCTTAAAATAACCTTTGTTTAAGGCCAAATAGAGGGGAAGGGCTTGCACACCCGGTAGATAAGCAACTCTTACCTTTTCTTCTGATGCAACCTTGTTTGAACTCTTTGAGATAAGGCCCCCAACAACAATCATCACTATAATCAGGATTATGCCCCACCATATCTTGTTTTTTATATTATTCATACGATACTATTCTATTATTAATAACACCACTAGTATCGCTTACTTGGCAAGTATTGTCACTTATGTCGTCGTTATATTTTATTTGATTGAAAGGTCCTTATGCGGTATAGTACTTATGTTGTCGAAATTATCGACACTTTATGCATAAAAATCATCTTACTGAGCTATTACAGGAAATCGGCCTTACCGAACATGAGGCCCAAGTGTACTTTTCTGCTCTTTCTCTAGGCCCAAGTACGGTGCTTAAAATAGCAAAAGCTGCCGAAATCAAGCGAACGACTGTCTATACAGTGATAGAATCCCTGACCAAAAAAGGTTTAATGAACATCGAGGTGCGTGGTTTCAAAAAACTTTTCGTGGCCGAGACACCAGAGAAACTAGACTCAATACTTGAGGGTCGTCGGGCTGAATTTAAACGTCAACTCCCAGAATTTCTTGGTTTATACAATCTAAAGGGCGGAGAAAGTTTTATTAAATATTATGAGGGATTAGAAGCGGTCAAATCTATTTACGAAGGATTGATTCGCGACATTCGCCCGCACGAAGATTATTTGGTAATGTCCAATCAGGACTATTGGCTACGACTCGACGAGAAATACTTTAGGGATTTTGGAATGAGACGAGCAAAACTGCCTATCAAAATACGTATGATGGTGCTAGATACTGAAGGTGGTAGGGAATTCCAAAAATTAGAACGAAATTTAAATTCTCGGATAAAAATCTTGCCGGAAAAAACTACGTTAGTTACAAATCTAATTATTACTCCGCAACGAGTGGTGTTTCATCAGCTTACCGCACCAATCATTGCCATTGTAATTGAAAATAAAAGTATTATCCAAATGCACCGAGAGATGTATGAGATCATTTGGAATTCGATTCAATAAAAATACCCCCGCGGCGTGCTCGCCGCGGGGGTATTTTTAAATCTGTCTCTACTCCCTCACAAACATTCCTCCTTTGACTACCATGATCTGCGCGAGTTTGGTAACATCGCCATTTTGATCAAAGGTAGTGATTCCACCGACACCAGGATAGTTTCTTGTATGATACAGATAATCTCGTATGCAGTCAGAGTCATCGCCCTTACATTCGTTAACCGCTTTGGCAATCAACATGATCGCATCATAAGAGTTGGCACCAAAACCATCACTTTCCGCACCTGTTCTCGCCTTGTATGCACGAGCGTACTCTCTAGCGATCGGATTGTTGGGATCAAAATATGCAGTAGTAACATAAACTCCCTCAGCATGAATACCGGCGGTATCAAGAAACTCTTTTGTCTGGCTAGCCACACTTGCCGCAATCATACCGGCAAAACCAGCCTCTCTTAGTTGCCGAGTGATAATCCCAGAATCCTTGCCTGTGGCCACCGCAAGATACACTGCTTCTGCTCCACTCTTTTTTGCTCGCAAAATATCAGTACGAAAATCTGTGCTGTCCTGATTGTATTGCTGGTCAAAAGAAATAGTCCCTCCCACTGCCTCAAAATTGTTTTTGAAAGCTTTGCCATAACTCAATGCGTTGGAAGCTTGGGCAACAAATAGCGCCACTTTGTTTACGCCGCGGTTTTTGAAAAAACCAGCAATGGTTTTTCCATCGGAATCAGGTTTTTGAATATTTCGAAAAACATAATCTCCTGCGTCAGTAATACCTTCTGCTCCCGCTGTCGGGGAAAAGACCACCACTTTATGCTTTTCGGTAATCGGCGCTATCGCGAGCAACGGGTCAGATTTTGGCAGACCGATAATGACATGGACTCGGTCAGACGAAATCAGTTTATTGACTGCCGAAACAGCTGCTGGCGCTTCGCCTTTATCGTCTTCATACACAACCTTGAGTTTGATCGGAAGAGTTGAGGAAGCTTGTACTTCTGCAAGAGCAATTTCCATGCCATTTTTCACCCGCTCACCTATAGAAGCACTTTTACCGGTTAGCGAAAGGGAAGAACCGACCACCACTACGTCAGAAGACAGTGCGGATCTACCGTATTGTACATACACACCTATTAAAATCACGACTAATACGACGAGAGCAATAGCGCTTTGTTTTTTAATATTCATATATTTATTAGGTTACAACTATCATGCTAAATGAAACGGATGGAGAAGGAAAGGGATTTATATTTAGACAGCTTGTTTTATTGAAAAATAAGGGTATACTAGAAATAGTGACGAACTACTTCGTCAAAATATAGTGACCCCACATGATTAAACACATCTTGAGCGAGCTTGGCTTACCGCCGAAAGAAATCTCCGTATACGCCTGCCTGTCAAAGCTCGGCAGTGCAAAAGCTTCAGTAATATCAAAAGAGGTAAAGCTCCCTCGGCAAACCACCTACTCGATTTTGAACCAACTAGTCAAAAAGGGTTTTGTGATGCAGGCTGACCTGCGCGGAGTAAGACGGTTTGGCATTGATCCCAAACAACTCTCAAAAATGATTGTCGAAAAGAAAAATCGACTAGAAAAAGCCCGGCAATCCCTTGAGAATCAGTCCCTTGCAGAAACATTTGGCACAGAAAGAATAAAAACTTTCCCGAAAGTACATTACTATGAAGGGAGCGAGGGTATGAAACGTCTTTTGAATA
>SCTV01000044.1 GCA_004298345.1 Patescibacteria group bacterium | reverse complement strand
ATTGAGTCCAGCAAAGAATATGTAAAATATGTGAATGAATACCTCGCATTGCCATTTGTGTTATATGACCAAGACTAGAGAAGTGTTGATTCAAATGCTCTTCACGCTTGAAACTCATGCCACAAGCATCACAATTGAAGATAACTTGTGTTCCGAAAATCCCTGGTGGAATTTGGGAGTAATGTTGCTCTCGATAATGTCTAATCAGCGCGAACTGACTAGATAGAGGAGTTGCACAGTTTCGAAAACAACATCTAAAAAAACTAGTTTGACCAAAATCTGTGCTTCTATGGCGAAATACACAGCTCGGAGCAACATGACATAGCCAAGTTCGCATCAAATCTGCACGATCATCAGCTTGTTGTTCGATCAAAATGCTCGCGATTTCACTATATCCTTCGATCACACCAGATGATCTACGTGTCTCAAAGATAAAGTCCTCCAATGCAGTATATCTTGTTAAATATGTCTGTCCAACTGCCATTTGAACACGTCCATTGCGATATAAACCATAGAAATGGTCGATCTCTCTACTTGAGAACACAGTATTATTGCGACGAGTATCGCACAAAGCAGTTGGATTATTAGAAGAAAAAGCAGGTTGTACAATGGCTATTTCCAAACTAGAAGTCTTATTAGACTTAGATCTTTTTTGATCCATTATTAATTAAATTTATCTAATCTAATTTTTTTTCTAGAAACTTAATGTTTTAATATTTATTTAATCGAATTTTACAAACATATTTATACTATCAAACATGATAAAAACTAAATCAAAAACCATATTATTGGTTTTACTACTTTGAATATTAAAAAAACAATTATATTCATCTCATATATTTATTAATTTCAACTTTAAGTAACAATAGAAAAACAATTAAACTAGAACAGTGACAAGAAAAAACATTTTATCAATAGAAACAAACAACATATGATCTTCATTAATTAACTGTATTAATATTTCACTAATTAAATTTCACTCAATAGAAAATACCATAAAAAAAGCTAAATTTCATCAATTGTTCATCAAATACAAAAACATTGAGACTAGTTTAGCGGAAGACTAGAAAACAAACAAAATTGGTGGAAGACTAAGATGGAATTATTATTTTTTTCTTTTCAGACTTGCTATCTCCTTCTCCAAATTGACTTTACGAAGGACCTTGTGAGGCTTTGAGTCGGCTTCGACAGGTAAAAGACGCTGTTTTACTCCTGGTTCATAGTTGCACTGCTGTAGCAGATCTTTGAAACTGGTGTTAGATATCATAATGATTGGCATTTGGAAGCTGAGTTTTATATTCTCTAGACCCTTTCGATCGGTCGATGCAGTTTCTCCACCAACTATTTGCTTGTAGCACTTTATGCTAGTTGGTAATCGAAATTCATCCCATACACATATTGAGTACTTGCCTGGCTTGAAGTCGCTAAACAAGAAGCGCTCAGTATTTGTATCCTGATTGGGCAGTCGATGAATCGAATCCTCATCAATATCGGAGTTTGCTTCATTATCGAAAAAATCAATTTTAAGTTAGATTCAAACGTGAAAATATTAATAAAATGATGCTCACTCAGAAGTTCGTTGATGAAAGTGGTCTTTCCAACATTCGAAGGACCATAGAGATAAAGCTGAGGCATTTTTGCTGAATAGCCATCTCGAACGAAGTTGTTCCACCATACTACAACACTATCTCGCCAGTCGTTGAATGGACGTTCGGTTTCGAATAGTTTGAATGTAGGCTTCTTTTTCATTGATTCTCTCACAGCCTCATATATAGCCTTTATCTGACCTAGAATTTTCATAATAATGTATTGAATGTAAAACTATCAAAAGAAAGACGAAAATAACAACCTTTTTGGTTATGGTATATACAAACAAAATGTTCGTTTCCTGACCATACTGGAGTTCTACGAGACCAAGCCACTGCTCGATAAATCAAGTGAAACTTGGAAGTGTCCAAGTTTTGAAAAATAGCATCAGGGTCCTGAGATATTTCTGATATATCTCTAGCTGCAGTTTTAACGCATTCCAGCGTGAGACGACTCTGACTATCGTCTGTCATCTTAAGACGCGGATCATTATCCAAAAGAATGGTTTGATCCAGAGATCGAAGAAATTGAAAGAATATGTCACCAACATCATTAGATTCCATCTTCGACTTTGTCTTGAGGAGTACGTTGATGGAATATCTCGTATCCGGTCTCAAAAAGAAATTTACTCCAGGATCTGAATTCGATGTGATAGACGTGGCCATCGAC
>SCTV01000043.1 GCA_004298345.1 Patescibacteria group bacterium | reverse complement strand
CCGAAGACCAGATCATTACCACCAATCCTGAGCAGGTGCTCGCGATCAAGCGAGCAAAAGACGAGCTTGCGAATCAGTAGAGTAATTATTCTCCCTTTTCTAAAGGGAGCAGACGTTAGTCGAGGGATTTAAAGATTTCAAATTCCTCCACGCCAGGGTGACTTCAGGTGCAGAGTCGATCGTTTGTGATCGACACCTGTAGACGGCCTTTACAAAGGGAGAATCGCTCAAAAAATCCAAAATTAAACCTTAAATTTTCAAAATGGCCTGTCG
The DNA here is from genome assembly GCA_004298345.1 of Patescibacteria group bacterium. GTDB lineage: Bacteria > Patescibacteriota > Minisyncoccia > Phycocordibacterales > PALSA-1337 > SCTV01. Next base: position 7,309 of record SCTV01000043.1, on the reverse strand, counting down.
CCTCACCAAAACTAGATGGAAAATACTCATCGGACTAGCAGTTTTTATCGACATACTGCAAATAGTCTTGGATTTTTTCGCTGTTGGCCTTGCAGTCAACCGTTTCATAGACATTGCCGTCGGCATAGCCCTTCCTTTTTTCCTAAGGAGTCAAGGCGTCAAACTAGCAAGTCCCAAAAGAATTCTGACCTTGTTGGCGACTTTTATTGGGGAAATGATACCTATTGTCGATTCGTTACCTCTTTGGTCACTCGACGTATGGTTTATCTGGGGTACCGTCAAGGCCGAGGAAGCTCTGGCCAAAGTCCCTGGTGCTGGCATGGCCGTAGAAGCAATCACCAACGCAAAGGGTGGCAACACGGAGACCACCAACACCCGAAGGTCTGGTCCTCCACCCTTGCCAAACAATACCGAAACGACAGACTCCTCCAATTCTCCACAGGTTCCCGAAAGGTCAATGCAAGACATCCGCCCACGGCTGTGATAAAATATGAGTAATGAAATTACGCTCCGTTTACTCTTATTTTTTGTTTTTTTTGCTCATTGGAGTTTTGTTTTGTACTCCACGTGTCCCTGCGCAAGCACAACTAATGAACGTGATTCCCAACAATGTTGACATTGAGCTTGCACCGCAACACCCGGGACCAAACACCCGAGTAAGTGTTGATATCAAAAATTATTCTATCGATCTCGACCGTTCAACTATTACTTGGTATTTAAACAATAAACAGATGCAAAAGGCCGTCGGCCTAACCCATTTTGAATTTCGCACCGGAGCTCTCGGAACAACATCGTCTATAGATATTGTGATCGCCACTCTCTCTGGAAAAGTGGTGCGCAAAAATATTTTGGTCCGACCAGGAGAAGTAGACCTAGTTTGGGAGACCAGTGGATACGTCCCACCTTTTTACAAAGGCAAGGCTAGCTATGTAAACCAGGGCTTTGTCACGGTGGTAGCAATTCCAAATATGGTCGGCACTAATGGCAAAAAACTGAGTGCTAAAAATCTTGTCTACAAATGGAGTGTAGATGGAGAGGTGCAGGGAAGTGACTCAGGTTATGGCAAGGATAGTTACACTTTTAGAGGAAGTATTGTACCAAAGGCTACAGAAATCTCTGTCGAAGCATCATCCTTGGCCGATGGCACCCGGGCTACAGAGAGTATTGAGCTCGATCCAGAAAGACCACAACTTCTCATCTATCAAGACGATCCGCTGTACGGAGTGCTCTACAACAAAGCGATTCTCGACACATTTCCTCTGACCACCGATGAGGCAACCTTTGTGACCATACCATACTTCTTTTCAGGTAAAACGCCGACCGTGGCAAACCTTGACTATGTCTGGAGCATGAATGGCACTGACATCGGCGGAGCGGCAAAGAAAAATCGCGTTACTCTAAGGAGAAGCAGCGAAGCCGATGCGGGAAGTGCTCAAGTAAGTGTTGCTGTCGAAAATTCTCGAGAGATCCTCCAAAGTACCGAGTATGATTTTTCAATTTCATTTGATCGTAAGGCCAAAGAGATCACCTTCTAAAATCCATGAAAATCCTCTTCCTTAAAAAATTATTTGCCTCAGCAATCCTCGTCTTCTTTTTTGTAATGACCCTAGTAGGAATAGCACTTCCTGTATACGCACAACAAGCTACCAACGACCCTTGTGTTTCAGGAAGTAAAAATAAAACCGAATACTGTCTCCTCGAACCCATCGTTGTGGATGGAAAAGAAGTAAAGTCAGTCAATATCAGCACATATGTTCAAGATATGTTCAAAATCGGTATTGGCTTGGCAGGCGTCTTTGCGGTATTTATGATTATTTGGGGTGGACTTGAGTATGTAAGCACTGATGCTATTAACAAAAAAACCGACGGTAAAGAAAAAATCGAGGGCGCCCTCTGGGGCCTCGCTCTCGCCCTCGGCTCATTCCTTATTTTAAATACAATAAATCCAGAGTTGCTCAAATTTAGTGGGGGACTGGAACCAATAACAGCAAGCGACTTAGCAAAAAGAGAATCTTATAAAGATCCGTCTCTTACGCCAGCTCTTATAGAAGAATTACGAATTGGAGATGAGGCACGAAAAAATAATGCTAGCATAGAAGCCTTAAGAAAACGAGCAAAGGATTTGCGAAATCAAGCCGACGAAGCCTACAGCGCTGGCGACACCAAGGAAGCAGAGAGACTAAATAATCTAGCCGCAAAAACAGAGTCTGAGGCAGATAAATTGTATGTAACATCGGTAATCACATTGAGGTATGACAACGCAGTTAGAGAGATTATGGAAAAAGGCGACAGCAAAAGTACCACAAAGTATAAAGAGATGAATGCTTTCTTTGACCAACAGATACAGCTTTTGACCAATTCGGGTGCACCTCAAAGTGAAATTAACTTACTGAAAGCAAAGAAGATGGCCCGAAATCAACAATTAATACAAGCACTAGATATGTACGAGATACAAAAACTTCTCGTCAGTGATGCTCAGGGCAATCGAGGTAAAGCCATCGATATTGCTCTTGGTTTTGAAAAAGAGAGTAAAGATATAATTTCAAAAATTGATGAGCTTGACCCAAACGAAGCACAGCTCTTTAAAGAGTTTACCAACAAAAATCTCAAGGCGATAAATCCTCTGATTGCGTATCGTACTTCTTGTCCAAATGATTTCACAACCGACTGGGGTAAAATCGGCCAGAAAATTGTTGAGGGGGCCGTGAAGGGTGTTGTTGGTGGCGCTATTATTGGAGGGACAGCTGGAACATTTACTGTACCTGCTGTTGGCACTGGAATTGGTGCGACAATTGGTGGGGCAGTGGGTGGTGTTGGTGGGGCAATTTCGCATGGCCTAACCGAAATAGCTTATGGCCAGAAAATCCCTTGCCAAGCAAAATAAATACCATGTCCAAAAAAAACCTAATCATTTTAGTCACACTTCTCATCATCCTCTTTGGGGGAGCGATCGCGTATCTATTTTTATCAATCAAGCCATCTACCATAGTAGACACGGACACTGTAGATCAGGACAGTGGCAACCCATTTCCTTTTGGCACCGGAACTTCAAATGGAACGGGTGGTGGCACAGGCAGACCTGGAACTAGCTTTACTTCGACCACCACACCGTCCACACAAACAAGGCCTGTCTTGCGACATCTTTCTCTGGTTCCAGTAGCGGGCGCAGGCCTCTACGACAGTGGCACGAGCACCCAAGTACGCTATATTGAAAGAGGCACCGGCCATATTTACCAAAGTCGAGTAGAAAATACCGAGCCGACCAAACTTTCAAACACCCCGATCATAAAAATCTATGACGCCTTTTGGACAGACAAAAATACCGCGGTCATTATTCAAAAACTGAAAGATGATAGCCAGACTATAGATAGTTTCTTGGTCACCATGAGTAATCCATCTGTGCTTCAGAGTGGGAGCTCATCTGTGAGTAGTTCTTTGTCGAGTAAAATAACTTCGAGTTTTCTCGGCTCAAATATGCAAAGTCTAGCCCTGTCTCCCAAAAAGAACCGTGTTACGTACCTGACACCAAACGAAGCGGGTGGGGTTGTCGGCATCGTTTCCCAGACTGATGGTTCAAAAAAGGTTCAGGTATTTGATTCTGCCCTTAAAAATTGGAATCTTTCCTGGCCGACCGAAAACATCCTCACCTTCACAACCAAGCCTTCATCTAGCGCTCCAGGTTTCCTCTACTTTGTCTCTACCGTTACGAACACGATGACAAAAATCCTTGGCGGAATCAATGGACTGACCACTCTTACCAACACTGATGCAAACAAGGTGTTGTTTGGCACAAGTCTTGGTGGAGGACTCACACTTTCGGTATATGATATTAAAAATGCAGTCAAGCAGGATTTGAGCTTGATCACCTTACCCGAAAAGTGTGTATGGAGTAAAAAAGAAAAAGAAGTTGTCTATTGTGGTGTCCCACTTAGCATACCTTCTGACAAATATCCTGACGCATGGTATCAGGGTAAGGTTTCTTTCAGCGATGAACTTTGGAAAATCAATACCGGTACCGGCGAGCTCAGAATTGTTGCAGACATAAAGGAACTATCAGGACAAGATATTGACATGACAAACCTAGCCCTAAATGACAAGGAAACGCTCCTTGTATTCATAAACAAGCAGGACTTGACCTTGTGGAGCTTAGAGTTGAGATAAAAGGGAATATAGCCTCGAGCAAGGCCATAGTATAGTTTAACGGCTCAATCCTTTTGTTTCAAAAGGATTGAGCCGTTAAACTATTTTATCCAAAAACACCCCCTTTTTTCGATACATCGAAAGGGGGGGGTGTTTTTGACGAGAAATTACTACCACTTTTTATACCTTAAGATGGAACCTTCGACGGACCACAATCTCCTGACCGATGGCAAACAGGTTGCTCACTGTCCAGTAGAGGGCTACTGCCGACAAAATATTATACGAGATGAAAAAAACCATCACAGGAAAAACATATTTCATCTGTGTCTGCATACTACGTGCCAGGTCCTCCTGAAACGTCGGCTTGGTATCTGTAGCTGGAGCTGGTTTAGCGGCCGGAATTGCAAACTTAATCTGGAAATACTGTGATGATGCGGCAAGAAGAGCGAGCCAAATACTTTTGTGCCCAATATCCACTAGTCCCAAAAACTGCATATTGATTACTTTTGGAAAAGAGATAAACGAGTAAAGTAAGTCAGCATTAATGGTCGGCAATCCTGACCTCAAAAAAATAGAATAGAGTCCAATAATGATAGGGAACTGGATCAAGATCACTATAATTCCTCCAAACGGGTTGATTTTTTTCTCTTTGTACAAAGCCATCGTCTTTTGCGCCTGAGTTTGTTTGTCATCTTTATATTTTAATCTAATATTAGCAAGATCGGGCTCAAGCGCTTTCATCTGTACCTGGGTAACAATAGACTTTTTAGAAAGAGGGAAGAGAGCAAGCTTGACCAAGACAGTGAGGATGATCACTGCGAGCCCCACATCCGCCCAAGGCAAGACATCAATAAGAAAAACAAGCCCGTTGTACAAAGGTTGATAGACGATTTCGTGATATAAAGTAATCATATAGAGTTCTTATAGTAGCGCACTATTGCCTAAAAATCGAATTTTTATAATGTGAGGCCAGACTGTTTGAGCAACGCAACAATTTCTATTTTTATTTGATTGAAAGAAAGACCAAGTGAACCGGTTTTAAAAGACAAAATCGCAGAAACACCTTTTTTAAGACCTGGGAAATGTTTTTCTATGACTGAAATCGCCTGCCTACGAAGCAAGTTTCTGTCTACCGCCTGAGGTGCCACCTTTTTTGAAACCGCCACAGAAAACTTGCTTGGGGAAACATCGCTTTTCTTGATTCCTCGCAAAGAAAGGTGTGCCGAATGAAAAGAAAGGCCTTTTTTCAAGACCTCTTCAAATTCATCTTTATGAACCCTCAGTTTACGAGGTAGCATATTTAATTTAGTTAGTATAAAGTTGCAGAGCTGTGTACAGATCGAGGTGTGAGCTCGATTTGAGACCAAGACATACATTAAGTATGTTGTGGAAACAAATCGAGTGAAGCAACAAGGAGCTGTGCCAGATATGCAACTTTACTAGACAACGAGACGTGCGCGACCCTTGGCTCGTCGGCGCTTTACCACCTTTCTACCAGCAGTAGTTCTTCGGCGCTTAATAAAGCCGTGTGATCGTGCTCTCTTTCGCTTCTTTGGTTTGTATGTAAACGACATAGGGGACAGCATACGTCATAATGGCTAAAAAATCAACCCCCCGATTTATAAGGAGTGGAGCGACTATATAAATCGAGAGCACCGAGGTATCTCCCTCGGTGTAGGCCAATAGAGCGAAGCAACCTTATAATTTTGTATTCGCCCTTGGATTACAAATTGTATTATTCGTATCTTCGCTTCACTCAGATTCTCATCGACCTGCACTACGCTCTGGTGAGCTCAGTGTCTTCGCGACCAGTATCGCTCGATATCCACAAGCTATCCCCAACATATGCACATAAAAGTGTCTTTTCCACAAGTTCAGTATTCTTACAAAAGGTATATACTAGAGGGTACACAAAAATCTTTTTACTTATGACGCATACTCTAGTAGATAATTCTAAACTTTGGGAAAATGTATTGGTTGAAGTTGAGTTGGCTGTATCAAAAGCAAACTTTAGTACTTGGTTTAAGGGTACTTACATTCTGAAACAAGAAGACGGTACTGTATTTGTCAGCGTTCCAAATGCTTTTGTCAAAGATTGGCTCAACAACAAATACCACAACACTATTCTAAAGATTTTGAGAAATTTTAGCGAGCATGTTCGTGCCTTAGATTATGTGGTGACTAAAGAAGAGGGTAGGAAGAAGGAGGTTGTGGATAGCCAAAGACTCTTTGTAACACAATCGCACACCGAGCTACCTCTTCACGACTACTACATAAATAAAGACGACAACCTAAATCCGAAATATACTTTTGACTCTTTTGTTGTCGGACCATTCAACGAGCTCGCCCATGCTGCAGCCCAGGCAGTGATCAAAAAACCAGGACTCGCATACAACCCGTTCTTCGTCTACGGCAATACCGGTCTCGGAAAAACCCACCTCACCCAGGCGATAGGCAACCATATCAAGCTCGCACACCCAGGAAAAAAGGTTTACTACATGACCTCGGAGAAATTTGCTGTCGAATATATGAACGCGGTCTCGGTCAACAGTCAAAAAGTAAACCAGTTTAAAGAAAAATATCGAAAATATGATGTACTCATCGTAGATGACATTCAGTTTTTTGCTGGAAAAGATAAATCTCAGGAAGAACTGTTCCACCTCTTCAATAGTTTGTACGAAAACAACAAACAAATCATTTTTTCTTCAGACAAACACCCAAATTTTATTCCGAACCTTGAAGAGCGCCTCAAGTCTCGCTTTGGAGCAGGTATGATTGTTGACATTCCAAGCCCCGACATGGAATCGAGGTTGGCTATTTTGCGCTCAAAAGTAACTCAAAATAATGTACCCATCTCTCCAGAAGCCTTGGAATACCTCGCTTCTTCAGTAGAGGGTAGCATTCGAGAGTTGGAAGGTATACTAAACTCTATTGTTTGCCAATTTCAACTCAAAGGTCTCGAGCTTGGGCTTAATGAAATAAAAAATCTCATCAAAAACAGCATCAAACCAAAGAAAACTGTGGCTATAAAAGATGTTATCAAAACCATTGCCAATTTTTATCAAATAGAAGAGAACAGTATTTATGACAAAACTCGAAAAAAAGAGGTGGTAAAGCCTCGACAAGTGATTATGTTTCTTTTACGAGAAGATTTTAATATTTCCTATCC
>SCTV01000042.1 GCA_004298345.1 Patescibacteria group bacterium | reverse complement strand
CTCTTACGATTAGAGATTGCAAGAAATACACCGTCGATACCGGCAAGCCGTTTTTTGAACGTGTCCCGCGGATCCTTTGAGGTAAACGACTCTGTCTGACATCCCCGTAACTGCAATTGTCTGTGTGTAGCCTGACCAACTGAACCAAGACCACCAACAATCAAGAACTTCATAAATGAACCTCGTTAAAGCCTACTCCTCACGAGAAAACATGTCAACGTAAACGTTAAAATAAGCAGAGCTTATTTTAACTTCGACTCGAGCGCTGTGTACACGAGTACATGTCCACGCGCCTCTCGCTTGTTGAAATAAATAAAAAGACGCTTTGGAAAGCGTCGGGTATAACGTCAAGCGTAGGGAGGGAAACTGATGGCGGGTATGGGCATGACCCCCAAACTCGAGAGGCTTGCCGAGGCAGAAACACCCCGCAGAAAGGTGTTGACCAGCTCGAGTGTCCCGAATGATTGAAGCCACTCACCAGATTTCGTGCTCAGAGTAACCTGGAACACCATGAGCTGGGGTTCAACCCCTTCCACCCCAATCCTGTGGACGTTGATGAACAATTTGTCCGGGAAGCGACGAGAAATTTCCCCATACACCTCGCTCTCAATATAGGGGTCGGGATCTGAATCACCGTCTCCCCAAACCCACAGGACATTGTTTATCCCGATGTTAATTCCAGCGTTGTGACAAAAATGGGAGAACTCGCGCTCAACCATTTTGCTCAAAGGCTTTTTGTCGTCAGTCATAGATCAATCCTTCTCTGTTGTCCAAAAGTAAGACTACCCTTGACCTGCCAACTTGTCAAACTAAATAGATTTTTTAAGTGCCTCGATCCCTGGCAAAGTTTCCTGCACCAAAAAATCAAGCATCGCGCCACCGGCAGTCGAAACAAAAGAAAACTTATCCTCGATACCAAGTTTATGTATGACTGCAAGAGTATCTCCCCCACCGACAATCGTCTTTGCACCACAATCCGAGAGTGCCCGAGCAAAATCCTCCGTACCTTTTTCAAAATTATTTTCGTAATCACCGAGAGGGCCGTTCCAGACGACGAGTTTGGATTTCCGCCCGAGGACGGCGAGTGTGGACACCGCTTTCTCCCCCGCATCGAGAATATTTTCGTCTGGTTTTACCTGATCCGGCTTTTTGTTTTCTTTTCCACCTGCAGTTTTTACCACCACATCCTCCGGCAAATACAGTTTTGTATTTTTCATCACCTCCACCAGATTAAATTCCTGTTTTGAAAAAAGTGACACGCCGATTTCGTGTCCTTGAGCTTTAAAAAAGTTATTCGCGAGCGCACCACCGACAAATACAAAATCAGCTCGTGTCAAAAACTTCTCCACCAGTGGCATTTTGCTATCAAGCTTGGCTCCGCCAAGAATAAAAAGAAATGGGTGCTCTGGCACAAACGCCTCTGAGAGATTTTTTACCTCTTCTTCAAAAAGCAACCCGGCATATCCAGGAATATATTTTGGCACACTCACGATAGACGCGTGCTCGCGGTGCGATACTGAAAAAGCGTCATTGACATAAATGTCAGCAAGCGACGCGAGCTCCCTTGCAAACTTTTGATCATTCGATTCCTCCCCTTCCGAGAGACGAAGGTTTTCGAGCAGGAGACATCCACTGGGCGGAAGTGTGTCGAGTACTGATAAAACATTTCGATAATTTTCCACAAACTGCACTGGCACATATTTTTGCATATGCTCCGCCACCACTTTAAGCGACCGATCTTCCTTATTTTCTAAATGTCCAATGATCAAAATCTTGGCGCCGGCCTTTTGTAAATATTCAATAGTCGGCAAAGACTTACGGATTCGAAAATCGTCCACCACCTTGCCCTTCTGTATCGGTACATTGAGATCAAGCCTGAGCAACACTTTGACCCCATCAAGATGCAGGATATCTCGGAGGGTTTTGAATGATTTTTTAGATGCCATCGATTTCTTTGAGAATTAAATTGAAGCCCTCAGGATTGACACTTTCTCGTCCCACCAAAAGTCCGTCCACCTGACCGAGAGCTACAATATCTTTGGCGTTTTTAAATGTTACCGAGCCTCCGTAGAGAATCTTGACCGACAGCGCGTACTCCTGACCATAGGTATCTGAAAGTACTTTTTTAATAAACAAGGCCGTCTCGCGCACATCCGCAGGAGTCATGGCAGACGAAGCGCCGATAGCCCAGAGTGGCTCATAAGCAACAACGAGTTGTTTTACATCTTTGCGAGCCAACTTGCCAAGAGAAGCAATAATTTGGTTTTTGAGTACCCCGAGATAGTCACCATTTGAGTCGCGTTCCTTTTCGCCGACACAGAGAATAGGCTGAAGTCCGGCACCGGTTACCGCTCCCACTTTTTGAGCAACCGTCTCATCAGTGTCCCCCATTTTACGACGCTCAGCATGACCGACAATCACATATTTTACTCCGACCGATTTGAGCATCTCTGCACTCACCTCGCCTGTAAAAGAACCCGATGGCTCAAAATGCACATCCTGCGCTCCGAGAGAAAAAGCGTCAGCAATATTTACGAGATGTGCGTAAACAAAAGGCGGACAAGCAACAGTCTCGATCTTTTTGGTTTTGATGGCAACTTTTTTAACTTGGGTGGCAATCCGTTTGGCTTCCTCTACAGTCTGGGGGTTCATCTTCCAGTTTCCAGCAATAATGTATTTTTTCTTCATCAAATTAGTATAGCATTATGGGTTCTAAACTCGAAATCTTTGGGTCGATTCATGATTTATGATTCAAGATTCACGAATAAGAGCAAGAAACAAAAAAAGAAGGTTCAGTAAAAAAATAACTAAAAAAATGGCTCAACTTGAGCCTGTTTTACCAAACCTATATTTAGAGCCACGCTAAAAGGCTAAACACAGCGTTTAGCCTTTTAGCGTGGCTCTACAGAGCCGTTTCAAGAATCCTTAATTTGCACGTTTTTGGTACCCAAAAAACGTTCCCTATTGTATTCCTAGCGCTATTTAACCAGTAACCAAAATTTTGTTGTTTAAAAATTTTGGTTACTCCACCTCCGCCCAGCTCTGTATCTGATACCCTCCCGACGGACCCGAAGTAAAAAGAAGATTGGCTAGACCAGTCTCATAAATCACCGTCGCACTATTTTGTAAACGCAAACGCCACGCCGTAGCCTCTTTCAAAACAGCACTATTTTTTATAGCGATTTCACCATGAGGTGCGTACACGAGAACCTTGCCACTGATACTATTACCGACATTTATGGCCACCTCGCCACCACCGTTTTCAGCGCTGTTGTTCATCGAAACTAGCATGACATACGAATTGGTGCCGTAGCCGTTAAACTGTGTAGAGTTGCTGATTTCAATTTTGCCGGCCGTACTGTGATTAGTGAGCTTGTCGGCAATCAGTGCGGGAGTTTTTCCAGAAATAGATGGACTTACCTCAATCTTAGAACTATTAGTAAGACTAATATTGCCATTAACCCAGACAATACCTCCGAGATCGACTTCGGCGCCATTACTTATCTCCAAATCGCAATTAATTTTTATGGGGCCCAGTGTAACCGTTTCAGTTATTCTATACGGACATGGTGTTGTGATCACTCCGCCCGCTTCGGCATCCGTCTCCCACTGAGCGATCACTTCATCAGAAATCGGAAGACTACTTGTCGCCTGTTCAGCACTGTTTGGATATGAAGTACCGAGCACTGTGGTATTTGAAATATTTTTGAAATAAGCATTTCCTCCAGCAAGAGAGTCACTAATAGTTCTCGCATAAATAGAACTGCTTGCGTTGATGAGCGTAACCGAGCCGGTGGGTCCAGCAGATACCACATCCCCCAAAATCTGATTGCCTCCAGAGCCAGTCACCTGGTAGATACGTAAAGGACTGGTCAAATTTGAATTTGTCATCATCAAATAGATGTACCCTCCGGAGCCACCGACGAGCGCGTACGGCACACCGCTATTTATGTTGATAGTGTTAGCAAGAGAGGGAGCGGTCGGATTAGTAACATTCCAAATCTGGAACTGATTGGTACTGCCATAACTAACCGCTGCATACAAATAGCTTCCAGATGAAAAGAGGGCTTGAGGATTGATTGACGAATTTGAAGCGGTACCGCCCACCACAGAAGGCGAAACAGGGTTGGTAACATTGATGATCTCAATTTTACTCCCTCCCTGTGATCCAACATAGGCGTAGTTGCCAAATACTGCGAGAGATAGAGGGTTTGCGGTGACCGTTGCCGCTCCCACCAGCACCGGCAATGCAGGGTTTGCTAAATTAAAAATTTCTATTTTACTCGAAGCACCACCCTGACTTGCTACATATAAATATGAACCTTGAATAGCAAGGGCGATCGGTGCACTGTTAGTCGAGACTGTTGCAACTACAGACATACTAGCTGGGTTAGCAACATCAAGCACCTTAATAGCACTATCAGAAAAAACAGAAACGTAGACATAGGTTCCGTAGCCAACAATCGCTCGAGGAGCACCGGTGACTGCTACTGAACTGACATACGCCGGATTGGCTGGATCGGTAAGGGAAAAAGCGAGGACGTTGTTGTGATTTGAAGCAGTAATAAATAAGGTATCGTTGGCAATGGCGATGTCCTTTTGCAAAGGATTGCTTCCTCCATTTGGATTGGTGATAGTTGAAACTACTGTTGGGGCTGATGGATTTGCAATAGAGACAGCTTGTAGAGTACTCTCATTTACAATATAGAGGTAGTTGCCACGAGGAACAAGTCTCAAAGCATTTGAGCCAACAGTCGCCGTACCAACAAGGGTTGGGGAGGTAGCATTTGAAGAAATATTGCCGTTTCCCAAGACCGGTCCATTTGAATAGACATTTCCGGAGACCGAAGAACTATTTTCAAGTATTAGTCCTCCCTCTCCTGTCTGCACACCGTAATTAAAAGATGATCCTGCACCAGAAAAAAGATCACTCATGACGCGCTTGATATATCCGCTACGGTCAGCCGAAGTTATTACCCTTTTTCCTCCAACGATATCAGAGATTGTGCTACTGGCGGTGTAGCCATTCAAAGTCAATGACTCTTCAGTCCCCACTTGCATTGATTGTTTGAATCGATACACCACATCCTCGTGCAAAGCTTCTCCGATAGCATAACTTTCTCTGGACTTTACGATATTTTGAACATTTTTTAAATCACGCACCACTGTTTCAGAAATACCCACCACTACAATCAGTCCGATGATCAGAAAAAATACCACCGAGATAATCATAGCTTGTCCGCTTTGTTTTGATTTTGTTTGTATGTGGTCGGTACGCATATTTTTTAATAAATATTCCTGAGTACGGCGGTGGTGTAGAACGTTTCTGTTTTGGTTTTAGTGCCTACAGTACTTTGTAGGGTCAGATTAATCTTTATGGCCTGAGAAATACTGTTTTGCACTCTATTGAAGGTCAGACTGCTCACTGTCGTATTTGAAAGAGTAATTTGCCCTTCATCTACTCCTCCAGTCATCACCCTAAGCACTCCATTTTGCACATAAAACTTTACTGTGGTCGGTATACCGCTCGCTGGAGTCGTGTTGAGTGAAAGCTCCCCTGGGCTGGTCACAAAAGTACTTTGGTCTGCATCCACAGACTGTGCTTGGCGGATTTCGTAGACCATTCGTGTCAGCGCTCCTGTTGCCGAAGTAGTAATATTTTTAGAAAGTCGCAAATCGTTATATGTTCGAGACATCGAGACGAGACCATTGACCACCAGTGCCGTCACGCTCGTCAAAAGTGCGATATAGATGAGCATTTCAACGAGAGACACGCCGGCTTTTTTGTGAAAATATTTGCGCATGTCAGTTGGTAAACATATTGGTTATGTAGCTTGAGATCTGCTTACTGGTAGTGGCGGAAGTGCTGGTATTAGTAGGCCAAGTTACTGTCACCATATAGCCTCGAGTATTTGGATCAAGTGTCCCGCCAGAAGATACAATGCGATCATTACTATCACGATACGCATTAGAAAAAACCAATGTTCGTGTATACAGCGTATCAACTGTCTGCGCCGTAGTGGTGGCCTGCCATGCCGAACCTGTCCAATAGAGGTAGTAGGTAGTACCAACGGTAGTATTGCCGATGTTCGATGACCAGCTAGTATCGCGGAGTAGACGTACCACCTCGAGCCCCTCTTCGAGAAGGAAACTCGCTTTGACTATTCGAGTGTTTGCAAACTGCACTCCCAAATATGATCCGTACACATCAAAAAGTGCAGTAAAGGCGATGCTGATAATCGCTATGGCCACCACCACCTCGATCATGCCGAAACCTTTTGTTGAATCTCTTTTATTTTTTTGAGTAAGGTGCATCATGAAGTTATTGTATCTCTACCAAACCCGTTTTGTAGACTGTAATGGTTTTATACTTACTGGAATTTGAAACCAAAGTTACTCGAAATGAGCCGTTTTGAGAAGTGTTTCCGGTCAGCTTATCAAACACTACATCGCTTCCTCCGCCAGTCAGTGAAATGTCGGTGATAGATACTCGGCTGTTGACCAAGAGTGGGATATTTGAAGGTATTCCAGAACTATATGAAGTGCCTTTAAAAAGGGTTGGACCAGTACTTGCCAAATGCACACCATAGTTTGAAGCATTCTTTGCCGAGGTAGTCAGTGAGCGTGCTTCGGCAAAAACTGCTGCCACTGCTTCAGTATTTCTAAGCAAGGCTTCAGTATCTGTACCATTAGAAAAGGAAGACAGCACGATGGCGGATACGATAGCCAAAATACCAAGCGTTAAAATAATTTCCACCAACGAAAAACCCCGAGACGATCCTTCATGGTATTTTTTTGTATGGAAAAGAGAAAACATACATTATTGTATGGTATCCATTACCGAGTAAATCGGGGTAATCATCGAAATCGCAAAGAAACCGACCACCACACCGATGATCACCATCAATACCGGTTCGATAATGGTCGACATGTCTTTGGTTTTTTGTTCAACTTCATCTTCATAAAAAGTAGCGACACCCAAAAGCATTTCTGAAAGCTTGCCGGTTTCCTCTCCCACACTGACCATCTCACCCACAAACACTGGATACAAATGAGGCACTTCTATAAACACCGACGACATTGGAATACCTTGCTGGATAGAGTGTTGTGCTTTCTCTAATACCTCTTTATAGAATGAATTCTGCAATACCTCGCCAGTAATACGGGTAGACTCTACTACCGGAACGCCAGCCGACAAAAGAGAAGAAAGTGTGCGGGCGGTACGGGCGGCATTTACCTGTTTTATGAGTGGCGCAATGATCGGTAGGTGCAATAACGCATAATCGAAGATTCGTTTACCCTTTTTTGTTTGCAAAGGAAAGTAGATCGCAAGCACGAGGACAACCAGAATCAAAAACGCAAAAATGAAGTGATTTTGGAAAAAATTACTGACAAAAATCACAAACTGCGTGCTGAGTGGCAGTGCGACACCAAGCTCTTTAAAAGTAGCGGTCAAAGTCGGCACCACAAAAATGAGCATCAGCACCGCAATAATAAGCATCGCACCAATAATCACCGCCGGATAGATCATGGCGCCTCTGACCTTTCTCTGAATAAAGTATGAACGATCCATCTGCTTTGCAATTACTTTTAGAGACTCCGCAAGGCTACCGCTCTGCTCCCCGGCTGCCACCATCGACACAAAAAGAGAAGAAAAAACTTTAGGAAATTTTCTCATGCCGTTACTCAATGTCTGTCCGCGACTAATATCGGCATTGAGCTCCAGCAAAATCTTTTTGAGAGTTTTGTTTTTTGATTGTCTCTCCAACACATCGAGCGCTCGAGATA
>SCTV01000041.1 GCA_004298345.1 Patescibacteria group bacterium | reverse complement strand
TTCGTGGCTTTATTTCAAAAGGCATCACCATTTCATCTATCAAGGATGAGACACCAGTGCCTTTCAATGGTCCAAAACCAAAGAAGCCACGACGAGTATAATTATTTATTTTTATGATTAACGGACCAAAATACAAAATTGCGCGACGATTGGGTGCTCCGGTGTTTGAGAAAACACAGACACAGAAATTTGTGCTTCGAGAGTCAAATCGCAAATTATCAAAGTCGTCAAAGCCAAAAGCAAAAAGCGATTTCGGCAACCGTCTCAACGAAAAGCAGAAAGCTCGTATGGTCTATGGTGTAGGTGAGAGACAATTTTCAAATTACGTAAAGAAGGCTATTGCCACCAAAGGTAACTCTACCGACCTCCTCCTCCGAGCACTCGAATCTCGACTCGACAATATGGTGTTCCGCATCGGTCTCGCAAACACCAGAATCTTTGGACGACAGATGGTTTCTCACGGTCATATTTTAGTAAACGGTACCAAAGTTACCATCCCATCATTCAGTGTTTCTCTTGGTGACAAGATTAGTATTCGAAATGGTAGTAAGGCAAAGCCTATCTTTGCAAAGCTCGATGAGCGACTTGCGACCATTACCACTCCGGCGTGGATCAAAGCCGATCTCGCCAAGCGTGAGTGGGAGATAGTTGGTGCCCCAAAGCTCACCCAAACGGACGTGCTGTTTGATGTCGCTTCGGTGTTTGAGTTTTATAGCCGGTAGTACAGGGTAGTCATTTGCAAAAATATTGCAAATGATGTATAATGTACTTCTTGTTAATTTAGATTAATTATTTTTTAATACGCAATCATTATGTCTGATCTTAACGTTCTATTGCCATCAAAACCACGAATCGTCCGCGAGGAGGGTTTTACTGGCGTATACGAAATTGACGGCCTATATCCTGGGTATGGACATACGTTGGGTAACTCACTTCGACGCATTATTTTGTCATCATTGCCAGGTGCTTCAATCACAAAAGTTAAGATTAATGGTGTTAGTCACGAATTTTCTGCACTTGACGGTGTAAAAGACGATGTGATCACTATTTTGCTCAATCTCAAACGAGTTCGTATCAAGATGCTTACTGACGAGCCACAGACACTAACTCTCAAGGTCAAGGGTGTAAAGGATGTTACTGCCGGAGATATTAAACACCCAGGACAAGTAGAAATTCTAAACCCAGACCTCGCTATCACCAAAGTTACTGACAAAGGCACTGAGCTCAACATTGAGCTTACTGTTGAAAAGGGTCTCGGCTATGTTTCAAAAGAAGTTCTAGAGAAAGAACGAGTAGATATCGGTACTATTACTCTCGATGCTATTTTTACACCGATTCGACGTGTAAACTATGAAGTGGAAAATATGCGAGTCGGCGATCGTACCGACTTCAATCGCCTCAAACTTTTGATTGAGACAGATGGTACCGTGACTCCACATGAAGCTCTCGAAAAATCTATTGTTATTATGATCGGTCAGCTCAAGGCTATAGTTGGCTTTAAGGAAGAGGAGGTAGAAGAGCCAAAGAAAATTGAAGCATCTACTGAAAAGTCTGAAGAAGCGGGCTCAAAGAAAGATTTTGATGTAGAATTTCTAAAAACTCGCACAGATTCTATTGGTCTCACCGCTCGTACTGCAAAGGCGCTTGCCAATGCAAACATCCGAACGGTAGGTGGTCTTGTGCGAAAGAAAGAAGCTGATATTCTCGATATTGAGGGTATTGGAAGCAAGGGTATTCAGGAGATCAAAAAAGCCCTTTCAAATTTCGGCATGACACTCAAGTAAAATTACCTATTTCCCATGAATCACCATCGAAAAACAAGAAAATTCGGCCGAGAAACAAACCAGCGAAATGCTTTGATCAAGTCGCTCGCACTTTCTCTCGTCTTGAATAATAAAATTAGAACCACTGAGGCAAAAGCAAAAGAACTCCGACCTTTTATTGAAAAGATTGTTACCAAGAGCAAGACCGGCACTCTCGCAGCGCGACGTTTGGTGGCGAGCCGAGTGGGTGAGGGGGCAGTCAAAGAGATGATTGAAGTCATTGCTCCAAAATATAAGGATCGAAAGGGTGGCTTTACTCGAGTGGTAAAGCTCGGTAGTCGCACCAGCGATGCTAGCCCGATGGCAATGATTGAATTTGTATAAACACATGAACACATACACTATTGACGCAACAAATAAAAAGATTGGACGAGTGGCAAGCGAGGCCGCTTCACTTCTCATGGGCAAAAATCTTACCAATTTTGAAAGAAATGCCGCTCCAAAGGTAAAAGTTACCATTACCAATACCTCAAAGGCAAATATTCACGAAAAGAAGCGTACTGAAAAGGAATACGTCTCTTACAGTGGTTACCCTGGCGGTATCATTACTCAGTCACTTGAGAAGATGATTGATAACAAGGGTTATTCTGAAGTATTTCGAAACGCTGTGTATGGTATGCTTCCTTCGAACAAGCTCAAGACCATTATGATGAAGAATTTAGTAATTACCGAATAAATACATGATAAAGGATACTGTAAAAAAAGATGTTTCTGAAGTAGCTGTCGATAGCAAGAGGTACTTTCAGGGTGTTGGCCGACGCAAAACCTCAGTAGCGTCAGTACGTCTTCACTCAAGCCCAAAGACAGCTTTTGTTATCAATGACAAAGATCTTCCAACTTATTTTCCAACAGCTGAGCTTCAGCTTATTGCCAACGATGCGTTTACTAAGGCAAAGATTGCTGCCAAGTTTAAAGTTTCAGCGATGATTTCTGGTGGAGGTATTCACTCACAAGCAGAAGCACTCAGACACGGTATTGCTCGAGCACTTCTCGTATATGATGCTGAGCTTCGAAAGAACCTCAAGAAAGAAGGTTTCCTTAAGCGAGACCCTCGAGCCAAAGAACGCCGAAAATTCGGCCTCAAGAAAGCGAGAAAATCTCCACAGTGGAGCAAGCGTTAAAACAAAAAACAACCACCTTCGGGGTGGTTGTTTTTTGTTTTACATGGTTTTTATTTCGATCAGATATAACAGATGATGTGACATTGTGTGTGGGGCGGTTGTATTCGATCTATTATCGCCCATTTCAGCCATGGCTGAAATGGGCGTGTGGTTATGTTGTATGTGGCTGGGCCAGTGTAAAGGTAATAAACTCTTTTTCGATACCGATCGTTTTGACGTAAGCTATAAAATCGGCTGGTAATGGCGATTGTCCAACCCAGACACTTTTCTGAATCATACTGAACCCAAGTCTCTTGAGTTGACGTCGAAACCAGTCCCGCTCAATTTTTTTGTTGTGGGGTATATCGTATGTGATCAATAGTGTCTTAGGGACATTCTTTTTGGTGACGGCGATAAATGAACGGAGGTAGGTTTGTTTTGATTTGCGTGGACTCGGCAGGGTAGTTTTGTTTGGATCAAAAATTGGTAAGCCAAATATATTGGTCGGAACACCTTTGTAACGGTATATTTTTCTTTTTCTGTTCATCCCTCATAGCATATCACCTTATCCTCATTTCAGCCATGGCTGAAATGAGGGGTGTGAATATTGTGAAAGGTAAAAAATATTGCTTTTGGTCTAAAAAACTATATACTATAGCCCTATGGATAATAAAGACACTAAAAAAGATGATATTGTACCCGAGGAAACTACTGAAGGTACTGAGCCGGAAGTTGTCGTAGACGATATGGTAGATACCGACGACGAAGGCAATGAAAAAGGTGCTCAGGCTAAGCTTAAAGATCTACGAGAAAAGCTCAAAAAGGCTGAGGCGGAGAAGCTCCAGGCGATGACAGGTCTTGCCCATGCCAAGGCTGATTTTATAAACATGCGCAAACAGGATGAAATGCGCAATCAGGAGTTTGTAAAGTTTGCCAAGGAAGGATTGATCAATGAAATCATTCCAGCACTCGATAGTTTTGATATGGCTTTTGGAAATAAAGATGCTTGGGAGAAAGTAGATAAAAATTGGCGTGTAGGAGTAGAATATATTTATTCACAGCTCCTCAATGTACTAGGAGAACACAATCTAAAACAGCTTAGCCCGGTAGGAGAAAAATTTGATCCAGCAGTACATGAGGCGGTAGAATTTGTACCGGTTACAGATGAGAAAAATGACCATATTATTACCGAAGTTATCGCAAAGGGTTACAGTCTCAGTGGCAAAGTTATTAAAGCTCCAAAAGTAAAAGTAGGGGAATACAAAAAAGATGATAGTAAGTAGTCTTTAGTTTTTAGAAAATAAAAAACCGCATCATCTATGCGGTTTGTGGTCAGTGCGATTCAATTATCCTCCCAGTTGTCGAAACAGCTTAGATCACAGAAGAAACGACCTTCTGGACGATCCTCCGAAGTATCCGGAGGTAGTTCTATGGCCTTTTCGCCAATCCGAAATGTGTGTAAGCAACCCGGCCGCGCACATTTGATGTTCCTTTTTGAGATAGGCACATCCATCACAAGAAGGTGTAAGTATTTTGATGTCGGCATTCGTAAATTCTCCTCTCCAGACAGTCTCAGACTATCTATTTGAACTTGCCAATCTATTTTTATCACATTTGATCGACAAAATCAAGTTTTTATGTGCTATTGGACTTTCTATAAAATATGCTATAATACACACATGTTAGTCACCCAGCCAAAGTCAAAAATACTACGTAAAATCATCCAGGCGCCGACTGGCGAGTATGTCTTGGCGACTTTTATAGTGGCTGAGTTTCAGGGTACTTTTAAGGCCCGACTCGTCTCGGTAGAAGCACTTCCTCAGAGTGATTTTGAGAAGCCTATTTCAGTCAGCCTGCCTCTTCCTAAAAAACAGCCTGTAGTCATCTCGACTCTTGTTTCCTTTGTTGAGAAAATTATTTCTCCATATCAAGAACTTTTATTCTTTGTGAGTCAACCAACGAGAGCACCAAGTCTCCGCTAAACTCGAAGCACGAAATCCTCAATCCGAAACAAATTCTAATAATTAAAAAGGGTTCAAACTTTCTGTCATTAGTATTTTGAACCTTAGATATTGTTTAGAATTTCGATATTAGGATTTCGTATTTTCTCTTGCTAAAGATTATCGACTATAAACTTATTAACTATTGACCATTAACTAATAACTATAAACTAATTATGTCTAAAATTATTGGAATTGACCTAGGAACCACTAACTCAGCAGTAGCAACAATGGAAGCGGGCGAGCCGCGCATCATCGAGAACGTCGAGGGTGCACGTACTACACCATCTATAGTGGCTCTCTCAAAAACCGGCGAAAGAATGGTGGGCCTCCTCGCGCGGCGCCAAGCAGTGACCAACCCAAAAAACACTGTGCATCAGATTAAGCGTTTTATGGGACACATGTTTGATGAGCCAGCAGTGCAAAAAGATAAAACGGCAGTAGCATACGATGTGCTCAAAGGTGCAAATGGTGGAGTGGAAGTAAAAATGGGCGATAAAAATTATCGACCGGAGGAAGTGTCGGCCATGATACTGACCAAGCTCAAGAATGACGCTGAGGCAAAGCTCGGAGAAAAGATTACCGATGCGGTGATCACGGTACCGGCCTACTTTAACGACGCGCAGAGACAGGCAACCAAGAACGCAGGTGAGATCGCCGGTCTCAACGTACTTCGAGTGCTTCCAGAGCCGACCGCAGCGGCGCTTGCATACGGCTTCAACAAAAAGAAAAATGAAAAGATCGTAGTGTATGACTTCGGTGGAGGTACTTTTGATATCTCTATTCTTGAAGTGGGCGATGATGTAATCGAAGTAAAATCAGTAGATGGAGACAGCCACCTTGGTGGACGAGACATTGATACCAAGATTGTAAATTGGCTCGCAGAGGAGTTCAAAAAAGAGTCAGGTATTGATGTAAGAAAAGATTCTCTTGCTCTCCAGAGAATAGACGAGGCTGCAGAAAAGGCAAAGATCGAGCTTTCGACTGCAGTAGAAACAGAAGTAAATATTCCATTCATTACCTCAGATGCTTCAGGTCCTCGCCACTTGCTTATCAAGATGTCTAGAGCAAAGCTAGAAGAGCTCTGTGCAGAATTTATCGACCGATCTGTGATGATTACCAAGCGAGCAATGGATGCGTCACCATTTAAAATTGGTGAGATTAATGAAGTGGTGCTTGTCGGTGGACAGACTCGTATGCCAGCGATTATCAAGGCGGTCAAAGATCTCTTTGGTAAAGAACCACACAAGGGAGTAAATCCGGATGAAGTGGTAGCTATCGGTGCCGCGATTCAGGGAGGTATTCTAAAGGGTGATGTAAAAGACGTACTCTTGCTCGATGTGATTCCACTATCTCTCGGTATCGAAACAATGGGAGGTGTGGCGACAAAACTTATCGACAAAAATACTACTATTCCTACTTCTCGGTCACAGGTATTTTCAACCGCAGCTGACAACCAGACCTCGGTAGAAATACATATTGTACAAGGTGAGCGAGCGATGGCGAGTGACAACAAATCTCTCGGTAAATTTATCCTCGATGGTATTCCACCGTCTCCTCGAGGTATGCCACAAGTAGAGGTCACCTTTGACATTGATGCCAACGGTATTCTAAATGTGTCTGCAAAAGAAAAAACTACTGGTAAAACTAATTCAGTAAAGATTACTGCAAGCTCGGGTCTTTCAAAAGAAGAGGTGGAAAAGATGAAGAAAGATGCTGAAATGCACAACGCCGACGACATGAAGAAAAAAGAAGCTGTTGAGGCAAAGAATATTGCTGAGCAGACTATCTACACTGCAGAAAAGGCTCTCAAAGATGGGGGAGATAAAGTGCCAGCTGATCTACGAAAGTCTATTGAAGACAAGATTGCTGATGTAAAGACTGCAAAGGAGGGTACTGATGCAAGCAAGACCAAATCTGCGACAGAAGCGCTCGGAAGCGAGATGTCAAAGATTGGAGAGATTCTTGCAAAGGCTTCCGCCGCCGCTCAAGGCTCTGGTGAAGCAAAGCCGGAAGATAAAAAGGATGGCGATGGCCCGGTAAGAGACGCAGAGTTTAAGGAAGGAGAGAAGAAGTAAATATAATTGACGCCATGTAGGCTCCAGCATTGCTGGGGCTTATCATGGTGTTACAAAACAAATGTCAAAAGACTATTATAAAACATTAGGAGTCGAAAAGAATGCGAGCAAGGACGATATTAAAAAAGCGTTCAGAAAGCTTGCGCATGAACATCACCCAGACAAAAAAGGTGGTAACGAAGCCAAGTTCAAGGAGGCCAATGAAGCTTATTCAGTGCTTTCAGATGATACTAAACGCGCTCAGTATGATCAATTTGGCTCTGCCGGACCAGGTTTTGGTGGGGCAGGTGCTGGCAGAGGAGGCTTTGGCGGATTTTCCCAAGGACAGGGTTTTGATGGTTTTGACTTTTCTGGATTTCAGCAAGGTGGTAGTGGTCAGGGAGTAGAGTTTGATCTCGGGGATATTTTTGGAGATTTCTTTGGTGGTGGACGAGGTGGCGGTCGTACCAAGCAAGCTCGAGGTAGAGATATTTCAGTGGACATCGAGATAGATTTTAAGGATTCTATTTTCGGCACCAATAAAAAGATTTCTCTGACCAAAATGTCAAAATGTAATACCTGTAGCGGCACTGGTGGCAAGCCAGGTACAGGCACACGCACCTGTACGACTTGTAATGGCCAAGGCAGGGTAGAAGAAATCAAACGTTCTTTTCTCGGACAGTTTTCTCAGGTGCGTACTTGTCCGACCTGTAACGGCAAAGGTCAAATTCCAAAAGAATCTTGCGATGTCTGTCGTGGTGCGGGAGTATTTTCAAAACAAGAAGAATTTTCTGTCACCATACCAGCGGGAATTGATAATGGACAGAGTTTACGCCTCTCCGGTGCAGGTGAAGCGGTAGCGCACGGCACCTCTGGCGATTTGTATATAAAGGTACACGTAAAAAAGCATCCTATTTTTACAAAAGAAGGAAATAATCTCTCGATGGCTCTCGATATAAAGCTGACCTCGGCGCTCCTCGGTGAAGAGCGCACGATTTCTGCCCTCGACGGCGATCTTGTAGTCAAAGTTCCTCGAGGCGTATCTCATGGAGAAATCCTCCGCGTGCGTGGCAAAGGTGTACCTATAGACTCAGGTAAACGAGGTGACCTGCTCATAAAAATAAATACCATTCTCCCTAAAAAGCTTTCTCGCACCGCCGAAAAATTGATCGAAGATTTAAAGGGAGAGGGGGTGTAGATTGCTTGTTAAATACCAAGTATTGTTGTAGTATTATATTTAGGAAAAGCTCTTTGATTTCTGAACGCGAGTTCGGGAGGGCTTTTTTGCGGTGCCAATCTATGCTTACACTGTATACAGGACAACTCTTTTGTTTCCGGACGTCAGTTTGGAGGGAGTTTGTCCCAGCCGATCCTTGAGATCGGACGTTAGTTATCAAAGTAAAACAGTCATGCAAGCAATCATGGCCCCGCGTCCCGGCCTTAAACAAGACGCAAAAGTGGTCACACAAATCGCAGCCATCCAGGCTCTCGATTTCGAGATGATCAAGCGCAAACTCATGCTTCCTCCTGACGAGGGCAAGAGTTTTACTCAGGAACAGGCAGATGAGGCCGAGAAGTGGTATAAGCGTTACCTGACTCTCATGGTGCTTCGCCCTGATCATGTGCACGTGCCCAACGGCCCGATTGACGCCTTCTGGCATCAGCACATCCTCGACACCCAGCGTTACGGCGCCGACTGCGAGCAATGTCTGGGTTTTTTCCTGCACCACTACCCCTACTTTGGGCTGAATGGTCCGGACGACGCTCAGAACCGTGATCGTGCGTTCGACCAGACCAACGCCTTCTACCGGGAGATTTGGGGTGAAGACTGCACTGCCCTGGAGTTCTTCCCGAAGACCGGTGTCTGTGGGCAGAATTGCAACGGTGGTGGCAGTGGAACCGGCTGTGGCCAAGGTTGCAGCGGTAAGGGCAAGTAGCTCACGTTTGGGTTATCTCAGTGGTCGATGCAAGTGATCGACCTTTTTATTTTTTTAAAATAATGAATCCAATAGTATCTTTTGTTAGGTCAATACCATATGAACGAGTTATACTAAGCTTGATAAAAAAAGACCAGGTGCTCCCTAATGCCGATTTTAAAAAGCATATTGATGCGGTAGAATCTCTTTGGTTACAACACAGTGGGACAATCTTGGGAGGGATTGCAACTATTTTGAAACTACAGTGGTATACTCCCCAGATAAAATGCTACATTTTAAATGCCGTCATCGGACATTCGTTTTCTGATCCACTAACAGTTCAATATTTTAAAACTCCTGAAGAATATATACACACACTGACACATGAATTGATCCACTGTATTTTAATAGAAAATCAAAATCAGAGTATTATCAAAAAATCTTGGGAGAATTTAATCGCAGAGTATAAAAGTGAAAGTAGGGTAACCAGAGTCCATATCATTGTTCACGCAGTCCATGAAATTATCTTGAAAAAATTGTTTCCTGAGCAATTAGAGAAAGAAAAAGTAAAAGTGGATAATCCGCACTATATAAAATCTTGGGAGATAGTTGACAGGGTAGGGGCGGAAAAGGTGGTTGAAAAGTTCATAAAGGCCTATAAATAAGGGTATTAAGTCAGTATCCTTGACATTTATACTAGAATATGCTAGTATAAGGGGTAGTGCTCGCATATCGTGAGCGCACCTAAACAATCAACAAGAAAGGAGTCTCCATGAGACTTTCGCTCGCCCGACTGACAGGAATCGTCGGGGCGTGGGGCCTCCTGACGATCTGGACTGTCGTCTATGACGACATCCTTTACCCGCTTGCAATCTTCAAGTGGGGTCCCCTATACGGTGGCGGTTCGATGGCTATCATCGCTATCCTCATCTGTGTTGGTCAGCTCCTGTGGTATGAGAAGACCAAGAGGGACTGGCTCGGTGTGGATGTGGTGGAGAAGATCAAGATGGACGGAGTCGTGTGGGTGGGAAAACTCGACGCATGGCTCTTCGGTAAGACTTCAAACGAGGGGTTTGTGAACAGGATTCGTTTCCTGATCCGGCTCATCGGATGGAGCATCCTTTTCATCCCATCGAGAGGTTTCTTAGTGACTCTGTGGGCGCTCAATAAGAACGACACATGTGCGTTCGTAGCCCTCAGTATCACGCAGGACCCCTTCGTCACCACAGTCTTCCTCCGTCACGGCCGTTTCGATGGTCTAAGGAAAAAGGATTGGGTAATCTTCACCGCTTCGGCACTCCTCTGCAATGGATATTGGATCCTACGGAGCACAGTCTTGGTGGAAATCATCAAGGCCATCTGGCAACAGATGTTTGGTCACAACTAAGGCGCGTCTCTCTACGGAGTGGATGCGCTTTACCTTTTTAATTTATGTGTATTCATCCCTGACAGCTCGACTGCGGGGATGGGCGGAAAAGGGGTCGGGTGAGAAAGCGTGGGAACGCTTTCGCAAGACCTTGAGCGCTTTGTATGCTCAAAGAGAGCGAAAGGTGTACAGTTCCTGTAAGGAAGACAGGCGTTTTTTCCGTGGAGTTGTGTCTATGTGGGACATAGACACAAAGCCGGAGGGCGACGGCCCGAGGCGGGGTCGCGGACTTTTCCAGTAGGAAAAGATACGTGATGAGCAGTGAGCGGAGCGAACGTTGAGAACTGAGTGGTTCTCAAAATGAAGCCACTTCGTCAGCTTGCTGCGAGAGGATTCATTGTGTGGTATAATAACTAGATGGACGTTATGGATAAAAAAACAAAAGCTGCTAATCGTATTTTTTATATACTCGTGATTTTGCTGATTCTTGCTTCGGCTGGTGTGGCTTTTGTCAAAATTTTTATACAAAAAGATTATCAAATTTTGGCTAAGACTTCTTGTGATCCCCAGACCGAGAAATGTTTTGTTCGAGTCTGTGACCCAGAGTCTGATACAACTTGTCCCACCGTAGAAGCCGATCGCACCAGTTATTATAAAAAAATTAGTAAAAAAGCAGCTACCATTGCCCTCTGTGATGCTACCGCCGAAAAAGTTGGTTGTGGTGCTGAGCTCACGTGCACCCAAGGCGAGGTTTCTTGTTCATACACTTTTTGTGACAAAACTACTGTAGGGGTTGATGAAGTTTGTAAAGAATAAAAAGTATGGATATAAAAGATCTGTATACATCATCTGAAGAAGCGAAAATAGAGCTCAAGAGGAGATGGGAAGATAAAGAGCTTGAAAAAAAGGTTTCTGAATACCTAAAAGGCAATATCCCTGAGATACTTAAGGCCGAACCGAGAGCAATATCTACTTCTCATGTCGCTTCTCCTCATTGGGCCTTTTATCATTTTTGGAAAGAAGCAGAAAAAATGAAGTTAAAGACGTTAGCATTTGAGTATCTAGAAGATACTTTTGTCACCACAAACTTTGACAAAGCCTCGCTCGCCAAAATGGTTTTTTATCATGGTAGAAATGATCAGGGCGCTATGATATTAAGCAACGAAAAAATTATAGATTTGACGGGCAAAGAAGAAAATAAAAGGATTTGTGATATACAGACTACTTGGGGTGAGAACCTTGTCGATTTTCACCACCGCGCGTTGGACACTTTTTATGGCGAGATAGACATGTTTGACGCCTCATCTTGGTATAAAAGTATGGGTAAAAATGCAAAGGAGTATTACAAGTATGCGATGGCTATTTTTATACGGAACGGCATTTTGTTTGAAAATTTTTTAGTTACAAAAAGCGAGGAAAAGTTTACAAGGGAAATATTGTTGCCGGCATTCGAAGAGGTAAGCAAGTATTTTGGTTTAAAACCACTCATTGTGCCGATTGCTCCAAAGAATGAAGAGGATAATAAATACTGGTGGTGTTACCCAGAATTTATTAAAATGACGATTAATGGTATAGTGTACAAGAAGTCCTATGGAAAACGCACCGTATCCAAAAGCAAAATTTGAAGTTCGGCCGTCAAAAATCATCGCTGGTGAAGCTGGATTGTTTTCGCTCAGGGAATTTTTACCAGGCGAAGTAGTCGTTCCTCATTCTAATTGGGACGAAAGTCGTCTGATCTCGTGGAGTGAATTTGAAAAGATTGATCCAGCTACCAAAAGACAGCTTATTTATTTTTGCTATAAAACTGAAGAAGGCGTACATGCTCCTCAAGATATAAACAAGCTCAATATTGCCTATTTTATGAACCATAGCTGTGACCCTTGCGTAGTATGTGCTGAAAATGGAGACTATGTTGCAAAAAGAAAAATAAATGTTGGTGAAGAGTTTACAATAGATGTCGAGGCGCTTATGCAAAAACATGTGTACTCTTTTGACTGTAAGTGCGGTTCTAAAAATTGCAGAGGGGTAGTCAAAATATAATATATGGAACTTTCTTTTCTACAGTCTATGCAGCAAATTTGTTTAGACTCTGTCGCTGCAGTAAACGCCTCCTTTATTTATTACACGCATATTCCGGTTGCTGTTATTTCTCTTTTGGTCGGTATCTTTGTTTTGATCAAAAACAGAGATCTGACCAGTAAAATTCTTTTTGCCCTTTCATTATTATTTTCTCTTTTTATTACGTTTAATCTGATCACCTGGCTTAGTTCAAACACCGAGAGACTGATGTTCTTCTGGTCATTTTTTGGCATATTAATATCGGGCATTTTTTTACTCTGTTTTTATCTCAGCTATGTATTCTTATTTAACAGAGATTTGAGTACTAAGACCAAGTTTAGTTTGCTTGTTTTGATGTTGCCGATTATTCTCATCACACCAAGTAGATTTGATGTAGGGTTTTTGGACAGCATTTACTGTACACCAGTAGAAAATACCTATTTTATATTTTATTACTATCTATTTGGCATTGTTTCTTCTTTGGCAACTCTTTCTTTGTTGATTAGACGAAATAAACAAGTAAAGGACAAAAAAGAAAAAAGAAAAAATGTAATATTCGTTTTGGGTATCGAGATTTTTATATTGATGTTTTTCTTCTCGAGTTTCCTCGTGAGCTATCTCAATGATTTGGGTGTGTTGACGAGCTATAGTTTGGAACAGTATGGTTTTATAGGTATGGTAGTGTTCATGGCTTTTCTTGCGTATCTCATCGTTAAATTTAAAGCTTTTGATATCAAAATGGTTGGTGCGCAAGCGTTGGTGTGGGCACTGGTGATCTTGATAGGGTCAGAATTTTTGTTTGTTACGACGACGATCAACCAAATCCTGGTAGGTATCACATTGGTTATCTCAGCAATTCTCGGACTTATCTTGGTTCGCAGTGTTAAAAAGGAGGTGGCACAGAGGGAGAGAATCGAAGAGTTGGCAGGGGATCTGGTAAAGTCAAATGAAAAACTCGAAAGCGCCAACATTAAGCTCAAAGAGCTCGACAAGCTCAAGTCGGAGTTTCTTTCATTGGCTTCACACCAGATTCGAAATCCATTGACCGCGATCAAAGGCTACGCGTCACTCATCCTAGATGGAACGTATGGCGATGTTTCTACTGCGGTGCGTGAAGCGGTAGACCGTATGTATCAGTCGACACAGTCACTTGTTACTATTGTGAGTGACTTTCTTGACATCTCTCGTATTGAGCAGGGAACGATGAAGTATGATTTTACCAGTTTTGATATCAAGAAATTGGCGATACAGGTAGTGGAAGAATTTAGGCCAAATATCATGAAAGCGGGTTTGACTATTTCATCTGTGGCTGGCCCGGGGGATTATTTTGTTAATGCGGATCAGGGAAAGATCAAACAAGTCATCGGTAATCTCATCGACAATTCTATTAAATATACACCACAGGGTTCGATCAAAGTGGCGCTTTCTCGGCACTCGCTTTCGGATGGCACGAGCGGGCGTGTGCGGGTGACGGTGTCTGACACGGGGGTGGGTATTGATGAGGCTGTGATCCCTCAGCTTTTTGCAAAGTTTACACGAGACAAGGATGCGTTTAAAACAAATGTCAGTGGTACTGGTCTCGGTCTCTATCTTGCAAAACAAATGGTACAGGCACATCACGGCAAAATTTGGGCCGAGTCTGATGGAAAAGGCAAGGGCTCGAGGTTTATTATTGAGTTGGATACCATAAGATAATTGAGAAAATAGCCCAGAATTTTCAGTAGGAAATTCTG
This sequence comes from Patescibacteria group bacterium, assembly GCA_004298345.1. GTDB lineage: Bacteria > Patescibacteriota > Minisyncoccia > Phycocordibacterales > PALSA-1337 > SCTV01. Next base: position 3,639 of record SCTV01000041.1, on the reverse strand, counting down.
GGCTATTTTCTCTTAATGTTTTTCTTGGTATAATGAGATCATGAAAAAAGTACTATTGTCTGGAGTAAAGCCCACTGGCCGACCACACATCGGCAATTATTTTGGTGCTATGAAGCAGTGGGTGGAGCTCCAAGTTAGCCAGCCAGCCACCGACAAGTTTTTTATGATTGCGGATTATCACGCACTCAATTTTATTCAGAACCATGAAGAGATGAAACAAAATATCCTCGATGTAGTGCTCGACTATCTTGCTATTGGTATCGACCCAACTCAATCCACCATTTTCAAACAGTCAGACGTTTCGGCTCATCCCGAGCTCGCGTGGATTTTTGATACAATCACTACTATGCCGTACTTGATGCGTGCGCATGCATTTAAAGATGCTGAGGCAAAGAGTAAGGAGATTGGTGTTGGTACCTTCAACTATCCAATGCTCATGGCAGCCGATATTTTACTCTACGACGCGACCACCGTGCCGGTAGGACAGGATCAAAAACAACATATCGAATACGCTCGAGACACAGCAGAGAAGTTTAACCGTATTTTTGGTGACACCTTTATTTTACCCGAGCCATTGATCATGAAAGAGGTGGCGGTGGTGCCTGGTACCGACGGACAAAAGATGAGCAAGAGCTATGGCAATACCATCCCTCTTTTTGCGACTGACGAAGAAATAAAAAAGGCAGTCATGAGTATCGTAACCGACTCATCTGGCGGTATTCCTAAAAATGTGTACGAGATACACAAATTGTTTCGATCACAGCTCGAGCTCGACAGACTCTATACCGAAAAGGCGGGAAAGTATAAAGATTTGAAGGAAGCGCTCATTGCCGACATTTCTGCATTTATAAAACCACTTCGAGAAAAGCGAGAACAATTGGCAAAAGACAAAGAGTCTGTGCTCGCTATTCTCAAGGCTGGTGGGGAAAAAGCTAGAGTCAAGGCCAATGCAAAGATGGAGGTAGTGCGGGAGAAAATTGGTGTAAAGTTGTATTAGTTCTATTCTCCCTTTATAAAGGCCGTCTACAGGTGTCGATCACAAACGATCGACTCAGCAGACGCTAGTCAAGGGATTTGGAATTCAAAATCCTCCGTCTCGAGTACTCGCCACCTCCTTTAGAAAAGGAGGAATTTAATTCCCCAAAACATGTCCACAAAACGTACTGCTAAAGAACAAATTCGCTCGATTTTAAAACTTTTGCATAATAGCAAACGTATTTTAAAAATGGTTTGGGAGAATCATAAAAAAATGGTTCTCATTACTCTTGCTTTGTCCTTGGGTATTGCTTTAATGCCCTTTGTCAAAAGCGGGGTGCTTGCTCTTTTGGTAAACAATCTCACCAATATTCACACGGTAACTCCCTCAGCGGTTACGTGGCTTTCAATACTCGCAGTTGCAATGATTTTAATACCAGAATTATTGTATGGTTTTAAAGGATACGTTGATCGCTGGTTTAATATAGATCTACAGGAGCACTTTGAGATATTGTTCATTACCAAAAAGGCAACCATCGATATTTCTACGATGGAAGATCCAAAGTTCAACGATACACTCAATACATTGTGGGAGCGCGGGGTGTGGCCGATGGTCGAAATGACGACAAATATTTTTATGAATTTGCCAAACATTTTGGAGGTCATTATTGCTACGGTTATTTTGTATTCTTTTAGTCCGTGGCTCTTTTTGATTGTTGCGCTCGCGGTATTGCCACGGCTCGCGGTCGAAGCAATCTACGGCGAAGGTGTCTATGGCATTTATCATGCCGAAGCTCCGATACGAAGACGATTTTGGGCATTTCGGGATCATTTTATGGATAAGCGCGATCTGACGGAGATGAAATTATTTCAAAGCACCGGCTATTTTATCAGGACAATTTCTGACATATTTCATTCATTTAATTTAAAACAAAAGGTGGTCGAACGAAAGAGAGTTTTTTGGCATATGGGGGCACTTTTGATTACTGGTGGTGCTGTTGGTCTCGGTATTGTGACGGTTATCCGAAGTGTTTTGTCTGGAGAAACAGAAGTGGGTACTATGATTTTTGTGATTGGGTCTATCGTGGAGCTGGAAGGGGCTTTGGCAGGTTTTCTTATGAATATGGCGAGACAATACAAGGATAGTCTCTTTGTTTCTGATTTGTTTAAAATATTGGATGTAAAGTCGAGTATTCCGAGAGCCAAAAATCCTATTAAGGTAAGTTCGACTTATGCGCCAAGAGTTCTTTTTCAAAATGTTTCTTTCTCTTATCCGGGAACGAGCCGACAAGTACTCTCCAACATTTCTTTTACTATTGAGCCGGGCGAAAAGCTGGCGTTGGTGGGAGTCAATGGTGCCGGTAAGACAACTTTGGTAAAACTCTTGTGTCGCATTTATGATCCGACTGGTGGACAGATTTTGGTAGACGGCAGAGATTTGAAGGAGCTCGATCTAGATAGCTGGCTCCACGCGCTCGGCGTACTTTTTCAAGATTATTCTAGTTATCAGATGAAAGTGTCAGAAGCCATCGCTCTTGGTCGGAGTGACGAACCTCTCGATATGGACAGAGTAAGGTGGGCGGCACAGGGAAGTGAGGCGGCTGAATTTATAAATGAGTGGGAAGACGGATATGGTCAAATGCTCGGCAAGCAGTTTGAGGGAGGGATTGATCCTTCTAAGGGTCAGTTGCAAAAACTCGCTTTGGCTCGAGCGCTGTATCGTAATCCGGCAATACTCGTACTCGATGAGCCGACAGCATCAGTCGACGCTGAGTCGGAAGCAAAGATTTTTGCTCGGCTGGAAGCCTTACCAAAAGATAAGACAGTTATTTTAATTTCACATCGATTTTCGACGGTGCGGACGGCAGACAAAATATTAGTCTTGAGAGATGGCACGGTACATGAGTTGGGTTCCCATTCGCAACTCATGGAAAAAGATGGAACGTATGCGAAGTTGTTTAAACTGCAGGCAAAGGGGTACAATACCGAGTAGTTGAAAGTCGAAGGTACATAGTTGGGAGTAAGAAAAGGCCCCGGATTTTCTACTGAAAATCCGGGGCCTTTTGGTAAGAGTAGATAAAATCAAAATGGCTCTGTATAGCCATGCTAAACGGCTAAACACCGTGTTTAGCCGTTTAGCAAAAATTGTGCTATAGTAATTTTAGCTTAAGAAAGGTCTTTTTATGAAAATTGAACCCACTGTCGACTGGCCACGTCGTCACGCTTGGTCAAAAATCCGTTTCGGACTGACCGCACTCCTGGCTTTTGGGGCCAACTTTGCGCTCGGTATCAATGGATTTGTGTCCGGGGGCAATTTCATTATTGCCACCACTCAGCTCATCTTCTCTGCGTTGTCTCTTTGGGTCTTTTGGACGCAGTTTGATGAAGCGTGGCCGTGGATCAGCCAGAAGATCGATGAGATGATCTATTAGTGCAATCTCGCCTTGGTGGGATTGTTTTTATTTAAGTATCGAGGTATCATTTGTCTTATAAGCCCATCACGCTCTGACAATGCGTGGTTTCTAGGTAGAAACAGGCTTTTTAAACAAAACTACAGAGGCTTTGTGAAAAGCGAATTGAGGTGGCACCACGGTGAAGATCGTCCTCATAAAATTATCCATCGGGTAGTTTTGTGAGGGCGATTTTAATTTATTTAAAATGAAA
>SCTV01000006.1 GCA_004298345.1 Patescibacteria group bacterium | reverse complement strand
AATCTCTTTGGAAGAAATTCCTTGTGCATTTGGAGCAATATCGCCAATATTCCAGAGCACTTCTCCTCCGACCGGGTTGTAAGCGATCTTGTCTCCATCACTAGACACGCCGAGCCATTTTACGTACGAAGGCAAGGTCGCTCGCACTTGGGCATTAGAAACATTGTTTGAAGTGTTGGTGACTGTCCAGACAATAGTGTATTTTGTCTCTCGCTCAGCTTTTGGAGGCATCGGTCCGGTATTTACAAAAGGTCCGATCGAATACAGGATGCGAGGAAGCAATTTTATTTTCGAAGCAACACGTACACTGCGTACCGTTGAAGAAATAATCTGCTCAGGCACCTGATCCTCGGCGATTCTTTTGCCACGAACACTGACATCGAGCGCGATACTAGGATTTTTGACACCGGAAGATATTTGATCACTCGGAGTAAAAGTAAAACTGACACTGCTACTACTGCCAGGGTTCAAAAGCGAGAGCTCTGACGTATTACTTTTGTCCCACCGTATCACGCCGTTAGCCGAGTCGTAGAAACCACGCTCGACTACCACAGACGACTTGTCGAGGGCAGTACCACTGATGCGCACCGCGATTTCAGCATCGATAATATTGGTCGGAAGATTGTTTACAAACGAAACATCAGCTCTGATACTTCTCCCTGCCTCACCGGCGTGATCTCTATTTGAAGCATCGCCATCGAGCGCCAGCGAAGACGTAATGAAAGGCTTTTTGACCATCACCGCTTGCTGAGTGCTCAAAAGCGGAATACCGATTTTCTTATCGTCCTTAGTGCTCTGCACACCGGCGTTTAGCCTGAATACGCGCTCGTCGTCATTTTGTCCATCGATAGTCCCCGTCACTGAAATGGTCCTCTTTGCACCCGGTGCGATATCCCCGATTTTCCAAAACATATTGTCAAAAGTTGCCTGCGGACTCGAACGCTTGAAATTAAAACCAAATGGATACTCTACTTGAAATACAATACCTCTCAAAATCTTGGCAGAGTTTGAGGTAATAGTAAAAGTCATCGTAAATTCCTGTCCTGAATTGACCTCGCGGAAAGAATTGGCGGTGATAGAAAGCGGTGTCGAACTAATAAAAATAGAGTAGATTTTTTCTTTGTAAAAAGTGGCGTTTGAACCCTGTACCCTGTACTCGGCGGTAATTTTTATATCTTTCTTCTCATTTTCTTCGCCAAAAAAAACTGCGGAAACATTTTTATGACCTTCTTTTTGAGATGCGATGTCGCCAATAAGCTCACGGAAGCGGACAAGCTCTTTGGTAGTGTCTTCGGGATAGGCCGTGCCTTTTGGATACTCTACGACGAGGTCTACTAGCTCGAGTTTGACATCGTTTTTGTTTATCACAGAAATATCAAGAGAAAGTGGCTCTCCACCCGCTGCCGAGACTGGACCTTCGACCAAAATATCCACGTTGTTGGCCGAGATGAGATTGTTGCCTCCATAGAAAATAAATATTGCAAGAGCAATCGCGAATACAAAAAAACCAAACGAACCCCAAAAGACTCTTTTCAACACCGATGATTGTTGCGGAGGCATTTCAGAATCAGAAAGTGTTGCATCAG
>SCTV01000040.1 GCA_004298345.1 Patescibacteria group bacterium | reverse complement strand
AATGTTGACGCCGAGCAGTTTCAGTTTAGTCCATACAACGTCCGACCGATCGGCTCTGGACCATATCTGATTAAAAAAATTACTCGTGACAGTGATGATGTGCCACAATATTACGAACTCTCACCATTTAAAGAATATGCTCTCGGTTCTCCATATATTAAAAAGTTAGTGCTACGCTTTTACGCGAATGAGCAGACCCTAATCGACGCATATAAAAACGAAGAGATCGAAAGTCTCAACAGCATCTCTGCAAAAGAGGCTGAGGCTTTAAACAAAACAGGCGCACTCATCGAGCGCACCCCGCTCCCTCGAATCTTCGGCGTCTTTTTCAATCAAAACCAAGCCCCGATTTTTGCCTCCGATGAAGTACGAGAAGCTCTCGATATCGCTGTCGACAAAGATGCGATTGTCACCGAGGCACTCTATGGCTACGGCACAAAGATAGACGGACCGATCCCACAAGACCTCGTGAGTGGCGGCTCTCCCGATCTGCTTCCGGCCAATGTAACAGGAAAAACCTCCGCCCTGCGAGTCGAAGAAGCTCGAGCTTTGCTTATAAAAAATGGTTGGCAGCCAAATGAAGCGGGTATTATGGAAAAAGTGATCATGGAAAAGAAAGTCAAAAAAGAAACCAAGACCCTGCGCTTCTCACTTTCAACTCCCAACGCTCCAGAGCTCAAAAAGACCGCTGAACTTCTGAAAGCCCAGTGGGAAAAAATCGGTGCCGAGGTAACACTCAAAATATTTGATACCGGTGATCTCAGTCAAAATGTGATTCGTCCTCGAAAATACGACGCGATTCTGTTTGGGGAAATCATCGGCCGAGACCTCGACCTTTTTGCCTTCTGGCATTCATCACAAAGAAATGATCCTGGATTTAACATCGCCATGTATGTCAATACCAAAGCAGACAAGCTCCTCGAAGACGCCCGAGTCATCAGCAACACTGCAGAGCGTCTCGACAAGTATCGAAAGTTTGACGAGATTGTCAGACAAGACCATGCGGCCATTTTTACTTACTCCCCTGACTTTATCTATTTGATACCGAAGAAAATACAAGGCTTTTCATTGGGACAAATCACGACGCCAGCCGATCGCTTTATGAATATCCAAGATTGGTATATTGAAACAGACAACATATGGAAAGTTTTCACAAAATAGAATTAGTACAAATAAATATCAAAAGAAATTAAAAAATAACAAGAATGAACACACAAAACACAACCGAAAAAAAGGCCGAAATAGTAGGACGAGAGCATAGCCCGACCAGTGCCCATGTCGCGACTGTAACGCCGACCGAAAGACACCACAGTATGAGAAGTGGTGCTGGAACAACATCGTCTCGAAGATCAAAAGATGCGGGAGCACGCAGAATGCCGAGACGAGAGCCTTTGCCAGTAAAAAAGGCTGATGACAAGATTCCGTCTGCCGGAGACAATATTCGTATCATTCCACTCGGAGGCGTAGAAGAAATCGGCAAAAATATGACAGTGATTGAATACAAAAACGATATCGTCGTCATTGATATTGGTTTTCAGTTCAAAGATGAGAATACTCCTGGTATTGACTACATCTTGCCTAACACAAAATATCTCGAAGAGAGAAAAGACAAGGTACGTGCAGTCATCATCACCCACGGACACCTCGACCATATCGGAGGTATCCCGTACGTCATGCCTCGTATCGGCAATCCACCTCTCTATTCTCGAAGCTTGACTACCGTCATGATTAAAAAACGACAGGAAGAATTTCCTCATCTGCCGCCGCTTGATATCCGCGTAGTTGAAAAAGAAGATACAATCAAAATCGGCAATCTCAAGGTAAAGTTTTTTGCTGTAACTCACACAATTCCAGATGCAATGGGAGTAATCATCCAGACACCGCTCGGCAGTATCGTACACACCGGCGACCTCAAGCTCGATCACGTAGATGGCGTACCGACCGAGGAGGAAGAGGAGGAATATGACAAAAAGTTTAAAGATGAAAAGGTGCTTCTACTCATGGCTGACTCAACCAACGTAGAAAACCCCGGCTTTTCTATTCCCGAAAAGACTGTTCACAAAAATATCGAGGAAATCATTAAAAATGTTCAAGGCCGACTGATTATCGCGACCTTTGCTTCCCTGCTCGAGCGACTGATGAAAATTATTGAGATATCAGAACGTTACGGCAAGAAAGTGGTTGTTGATGGGCGAAGTATGAAAAATAACATTGAGATTGTAAAACATCTTGGTCTTTTGAAATGTAAAAAAGAAACATTGATTACCGCTGAAGAAATGCATGCGTACCCTCCTGAGCGTATTGTCTGTATTGCCACCGGCGCACAAGGCGATGATTTTACCGCGCTCATGCGTATGGCGACCAAAACACATAAATATTTTAAACTCAACAAGCGAGATACCGTCCTCCTATCATCTTCGGTCGTGCCAGGCAATGAACGTGCCGTTCAGAGACTCAAAGACAATCTTTCTAGACAAGGTGCTCGGATCATTCATTACAAAATGTCTGACGTGCACTCATCAGGTCATGCCAATCGAGATGAGACCGCTTGGATTCACAAAAAGATTAAACCGAGATTCTTTATGCCGGTGCACGGCTATCACTACATGCTTCGTGTGCATGGAGACATCGCAAAAATCGCCAACAATCTACCTGAGGAAAGCATTGTTTTACCAGACAATGGTACCGTAGTAGAGATCACTGATGGTGGCACCAAAATCACCACTCTCAAAGAACGTGCTCCGCACGGCGTGGTCATGGTGGATGGATTTTCGGTTGGAGACATACAAGACGTGGTGATCCGTGATCGACAGCTCCTCGCCCAGGATGGTATCTTTATTATTTTCGGTATTCTAAATGCCCAGACCGGCAAACTGAAAAAGTCTCCCGATATTATCTCTCGAGGCTTTGTTTATCTGCGAGAATCGCAAGACCTTCTACACGAGGCTCGTGGAATTATTAAAAAAACTGTTGAAGATTCAACGCATGGCATGAATCCGATCAACTTTGATTATGTCAAAGCCAATGTGACTGATACCATCAGTAAATATCTTTTGCAAAAGACAGCAAAAAGACCTATTGTTATTCCCGTACTCTTGGCTGTATAATATAGAAAGTTGACGGTTGGATACAGTTCGAGGCGCGAGTGAGAAGCGAGCGAAACGTACCGTCGCGACACAATGGACGGTGCGCGACGCGTTTTCGCGAAACCGACGTTAAGCGAGCATCGGAGCGAAGCAACAAAGAAATGTGCCGGCCGACAATTTTCTATAATGCGCCACCTCCATCATCCTAGTAGCAAATCCCTCTACGCAATCTGCTTGCTCGGTTTTGTCTTTACTATGCACATGGCTCTGCCAGTGTATATAAGCTCAACATTCCTGAGCACCTTTACCAGCGAAAGTACTGTCGGCCTCATCTATACTCTGTCTTCAATACTGACTATCATCGGTTTTATCTACTTTAGCCCGATCTTAAAAAAGCTGGGCAATTACCGTACGGCGATTATCACCATCATTCTCCAAATACTGGCCCTTATTGGTCTGACAATTTCAAATTCACTCCTTTTAGTCGCTCCGATTTTCATTATCAGTATCGCACTTGGAAATATTATAGGTCTCACCATTGATGTATTCATCGAACACGATAGCACAAGCAAAACTGTCGGTAGTGTGCGAGGTCTCTTTTTGACAATTATTAATATCGGCTGGATTCTTTCGCCAATGCTCGCAGGAGTGCTTCTCGACGGCACCAATGAATACTGGAAAGTCTACGGCGGAGCAATACTATTTCTAGTACCGGCTCTTTTTATCCTTGAGTCCAATTTCAAACAATTTAAAGATCCTGTGTACGCAGAAGTCCCTGCCAGAGCCACGCTCCATAAAATCTGGGTTGACCCAAATTTATATCGAGTCTTTATGGCAAACATCATCCTCAATCTATTTTATGCCTGGATGGTGATTTACACTCCGATATATCTGCACAAATATATCGGCTTCGACTGGGAAGTAATCGGTTTTATATTTACGATCATGCTCATTCCTTTTGTACTTCTCGACATGCCCTTGGGTAGACTCGCCGATCGGAAGTGGGGAGAAAAAGAAATGATGAGCATCGGTTTTGTCATCATGGCAATTTCCACTGCGATCATGAGCCTGGTGGATGGTGGTGGCGCTTGGATCTGGGCACTAGTACTTTTCACTACTCGTATTGGAGCAAGTATCATCGAAATCATGATTGAAACTTACTTCTTCAAAAAGGTTGGTGAGAGGGATGCAAATATGCTGAGTATGTTTAGATCAACCCGTCAGGTGGCATACATCATCACTCCAGCCGTCTTTTCACTCACCCTGTGGTTTGTCGACTACCAGTATACTTTTATAGTTCTCGGTGTGATTTGTTTGTACGGCTTGAGATATAGTTTAACTATTGAGGATACACTTTAGGCAGATGTTAGTAGTTAGATATTAGAAAAAGCCTCAAGAAGAAGACTCTCCGCAAAATCTACTGATTTTGCGGAGAGTCTGTATGGTCTATTGTCTAACTACCCAACATGTGATATCTAAAATCAAAACCCTGCTACACCTTTCGATTTTAGATACTCTGCGACCTGATCCTTATCAGAATCCGCGAGAATTTCTCCATCAATATCAAGGGTCGGCGCTTTTGATTGTCCTGATTTTGCAATCATCTCATCAAAAAACTTTTTACTGCTCGTCACCTCTCGCTCCTCATACGACACCTTCTTCTCATCAAGCAATGCTCGTACCCCATCGCACCAGGGACAACCCTTTTTTGTATATAGTATTATATTCATATATTTTTATATTATAATCCTCATAATCAGCGCACTTCTTTGTTGCTTCGCTTTGCATCTGATTCTGTAAATTATCAATTAAACTAATAATCTCTGCTAGAGTGTAGACGTTTGACCCTCCGCTATTATTACAAAACGAATACCGTTCTCATTTAAAACCTTATCCGGTAGCCGATGAGCCACACCCGGAGATTTTAGTCCCCCATCATGCACAGGAAAAGCAATTTTTGGTTTTATTTGTAACGCATAGTCCACCGCTTCAGATATTTTACACCACGGTCCTGCCACTGGTAACGCAAGCACGTCGACAGGTCGTTTTGGATCATAGAAAGCATCACCAGGATAAAACAATCTATCTCCAATAAAATATCCGGTGTTAGGAACCTTACCCCATGAAGGATAGATGAGTGCGTGCTCCGTACCAAAACCAGAAAAAGTCAGCCCTCGCTCAGCATGGCTCATACCATGTCCGACGACCGTAGCTGCCACCCCAATCTTAGCCAGAATTTTTGCCACCGGAGCGTTGGTGATTACTTTCGCCTTTGGATTATTTGTTAAAACTTCTTTTACTGAATCCACATGGAGATGGTCTTGGTGTTCGTGAGTAATAAGTATCACATCCACATCTCGCGCACCCGACTGGAGAGTAGAAAAGTTGCCCGGGTCTGTCAGGACA
>SCTV01000039.1 GCA_004298345.1 Patescibacteria group bacterium | reverse complement strand
AGTCTTTTTGAGTTCAGGAATATACACACGCTTCTTTTTGAGATTGGCGTATTTTCGGACTTTGCCTGTAGGGTTAAACTGGGTAGCTCGAGTCTTGTTACTGTAGCCCCCGCCCATGATTGAGTGTCTTTTTGTGATTGCGCAGACTTTTGCCATGTTTTTAGTTGAGTAGATGCTATGGTATCATAGAATCAAAATTATGCAAGAGATTGATGCTGTCTTTTCTATCGTTGTGCTTTTGATGTCGGTCATCATTCATGAGGTGTCTCATGGCTATGCAGCTTTGGCATTGGGGGATCCAACGGCCAAGCTTGATGGTCGGCTCACCTTAAATCCACTCAAACACCTCGATTCAATCGGTTCTATCTTTTTGCCCTTGCTTTTATTTCTCTCGGGTTCGAAGTTTCTTATCGGCTGGGCGAAGCCAGTTATGATCAATCCCTACAATTTTAAAAACCCCCGTCGTGATGAGGCGCTGGTCGCCCTTGCGGGTCCAGTCTCAAATATTGTCCTCGCGCTTTTTTTTGGCATCCTGATTCGCCTCGGACAGACACTCTCTCTGCCACCATCAGCAGTGTATATTCTCAGTATGGTAGTGCTCGTAAATCTCGTGCTTGCCTTTTTCAATCTCGTCCCGATACCCCCGCTTGATGGTTCTAAAATTCTTTTCGCGATATTACCGGTGCGTTTTGGTGCACTGCGTGCCACTCTCGAAAAGTTTGGCTTTGTCTTTGTGATTATCTTTGCTTTTTTCTTGTGGCAATTTTTTGCACCAATCGTGTTTAAAACGTATTCGTGTGTTGTCGGTATAATCTGCTAGACTATAACTATGTATCAATCTCGTTATTTTAGTTCAATTTTATTTTTTTTAGTTTTTGCACTCAGCTTTCCATTTTTGGTTTTTGCGTCTACGACCAATGGCACGATAGACTCGACCTACAAATATGCTGAGGCGCTCGATGATAATTTTGGTACGATAAATTTTGGCCTGTCTGCGGGGGATGTGCATGTGACCGACAGCGCTCTCACCGGTTACGCGTGGGGAGAAAATATCGGCTGGATTAATCTCGCTCCGACCAATTCTGGCGTGACCAACAACTCCGAAGGTACACTCGGTGGCTACGCCTGGGGCGAGAAGGTAGGGTGGATTAATTTTGCTCCGACTGGCGGGGGTGTGACTATCAATTCCTCGGGCGATTTTCTCGGCTACGCGTGGAGCGACACGATTGGTTGGATACTATTTAATTGTAATACCAACAGTTCATGTGGCGTGAACGATTTCAAGGTAAAAACTGATTGGCGGCCGGCGAGCAGTCGTTCTTCGGGTAGTGGCGGAGGCAACGGCGGTTTTTCTGCACCGACAACTTCCTCTGATCCAGCTCCCGCTCCGGCTCCGGCAGAAACTACAGCTCCTCCCGTACCTCCTGCTGAAGCACCTGCGCCGGACGCACCAGCAGAGACAGCTACAACGCCAGCTCCTCCTGCTCCAGCCCCATCTGATTCGGGAGTAACTGCAAGCGACTCTTCTTCGGGGAGTAGTGGCGAGAGTAATGGAGGAAGCGGTGGCGGCTCATCTTTTGTTGGCCCAGTGCTCAATCTAGCTGAGTCCGTCAAGGAGCAGATTCAGGAAAGTTTTACGGTGGCAAAAGAAATTACCGGCCAGGTGGTGACTGACACAAAACGTATCGTCCAAAGTCCGGTGGGTTCCGTGGTAACAAAGACTGTTTCTACTGTGGGTGTGGTCAGTACCGGCGCAGTGGCAGCGGCTTCGAGTCTTTTTCTCAATCCGCTTTCGTTCTCAGAACTTTTCTTGATACCGCTCCGTCTATGGGCACTACTCATGACAACATTCGGTTTGAAAAAAAGAAATCGTCCGTGGGGCACGGTGTATGACAGTGTGACCAAACAGCCGCTCGATCCAGCGTACGTTGTCCTACAAGATTTGCAGGGGAACGAAGTGAACACAGCGATCACTGACCTCGATGGACGCTACGGCTTCTTGCTTTTTCCCGGCAAGTATACGATTGTGGCAAACAAAACAAATTATATTTTCCCTTCGAAAAAACTGGCAGGCAAAACTCAGGATGAACTCTACCAAGATTTGTATTTTGGTGAAGAGCTCGATGTTTCGACTGAGGGTGCCATTATTACCAAAAACATTCCTCTTGATCCGGAACATTTTGATTGGAATGAGTTTGCAAAAGGCAATCAGAAATTGATGCTGTTTTATTCTCGTCGAGACAAGATTATGAAAAAGATTTCGAGCGTTTCATTTTCTGTCGGTCTCGTGGTGGCGCTCATCGCTCTGCTTGCTGCTCCACAGCCATACAATATTGGTATTTTTGCAGTGTATTGCGTGTTACTCGTCATTCGTATTTTGGGTGTAAAACAAAAGTCGCATGGCTCTGTCATAGAAAAGGGTACCGGCCTGCCACTGGCTTTTGCTATCGTGCGAGTCTTTTCTATTGATCTCAACCGCGAGCTCTTTAGTCGAGTGACAGATAAGTTTGGTAGATACTATTGTTTGGTGCCAAAGGGCAAGTATACAATTTCGATTGAAAAGAAAAATCTTGATGAATCGTATACGCCTGTGTACACTTCTCCAGAGATTGATGCTTCGAAGGGGGTGATCAGCGAAGCGGTGACGGTCTAAAATCTAAAAACTTTTTCAAGGAGGGAAAGCCCACGAAAATCTGCTGATTTTCGTGGGCTTCGTACCCATTTTTAGTCTTAAATCTGACGTCTAAATTCTAGTTTCTATCCCTGGGGATTACTTTGCATTTTTTGAAAAAAGCTTGTGCTATACTTAAGGACAAATGGCCGTATCAATCACACGAGCAACTTTGTCTGTGAGTAGATTTAAAAAGGTTTTGTCCGATAGTATTGTTTTGGGTGTGATTGTCGTACTTATTTTCTCTGTTTTTGTTCCGACCATTTTTGCTCGCAGTGCCCAATATGCTCCAGGAGAAACCTTGAACCCTGATTGTTCCCCGGGAGAGGCTAATTGTGCGGTGTTACAGCTTACTGCTAGTACAACCATCAATACTTTTGGTGTTGGTACTACGTCGCCATTTGCTAAATTTTCAGTACACGGACTTAGTAGTGACTCAAATCAATACCTCTTTGTGATTGCCAGCTCTACTGCTCTGGCTACTACTACTCAACTAGTGTTTACCAGCAGTGGTCGTTTGGGTATTGGCACCACTTCTCCTGGACAAGCACTTAGTGTTGGAGGTGATATTCTTGGCAACAGTATTATTGGTAGTTATTTCACGGCGACTACCACGACTGCTTCTAGTTTGCGCTATGCTTCCTCAACAGCTCTTACCATTTCAGGAACAGCGTACTTCTCCGGCTCAGGTATTTGGAATCCGACTGGAAGCGTGGGTATCGGGACAACTTCTCCGTATGCAAAATTATCCGTAGTCGGTGAAGGCGTATTTACCAATCTCTCCGCCACCTCGACCACTGCCACCTCGACTTTTGCCGGAGGACTTTTGGTCGGAGGAGGAGATTTCAAGTATGATTTTTCATCTGGTATCACTTCTATTGACGATCTACAGACTGGCCCGATGACCTTTGATACCAACGCCGGTATTGTGGCGTGGATCGATTTACCGGTCACCTCCACGGCTCTCGTTGACACGGTAGAAAGCTACTCTGCTCGTATTGACGGCAACTCAGTGCTCACGGTTTATGGTGAGTCTAATGGTTCTGGTGGCACGCAAAATCGCCGAGTCGGTGTGGCGACCACTTCTCCGTGGAGAACGTTTTCAGTAAATGGTACCGTGTCTTTTGCCAATCTTACCACTCCCGATGTGGCAGGTTCTTTTGCCCTCTGCTTGGATCCAAATACCAACGAGGTATACAACAGCGCCGCTTCGACATGTACGGTGTCGTCGGCTCGTTTTAAACACAACATCGAGAGTGTCGGTGATGTGGGTCTTTCGATAATCAACAGACTTCGTCCGGTCACTTTTAATTTAAATACAAACAACGAATCTCATTACGGTTTTATTGCCGAAGAGGTTGTGCAAGTTGATGATAGGCTAATCTTTACCGAGCGCGGCTCTACCACTCCTCGAGGTGTGCGTTACGAAGAAGTGACTGCTGTTTTAGCAAAGGCGATTCAAGAACAACAAGTCCAAATCAACCGCTTGAATGCGCAGACAGGTCTTACCACGACTTCTGATACAAGAACCTTCATCCTCGATACTTTGCGTTCTTTGGGAGTGATTATTGATGATGCGATCGCTCGTTTTAGAACCGTATTTGTGCAGACGCTAAATATCGAAGACAAGCTCTGTGTGGACGATGTCTGTCTCGGCAAAGAAGAGCTAAAGACCTTGCTTCGAAATGCCGGAGGGACGACTACAGCCACACCCGCATCTACTGGAGGGACGGCTTCTGTCTCAGAACAGACGGGAGGTCAGTCGGAAAGCACGACAGAGACAGGAACGACGGCAACAAGCACCGAAAGTGTTTTGGGTGAGCCCTCTCCATCTGCCCAATCGGTCGTCGAGGAGATAGTGGCGCCGGCTTCTCCTGAGACGACTCCTGAAACAGGTTCAGGTACAGAGTCTGCCGTCTCTACTGCTTCAGGAGGGGCGAGTACTTCTACAGAAACCTCGGCGACTGCAGAAAACTCTTCTAGTCCAGAAGCATCACAATAAACATCATTTTGTATGCAGTATAAACACACCATCATCGGGCTCACCCTTACATCTGTTCTCCTCGGCGGGCTGTTTTTTAACCCGCAAGTTAGTGAGGCGAGCTGGAATTTCAATTCTCTCTCTTGGGTAACAAAAATAATAACTTCTTTGACCCGCACCAAGGTAAATAGCTCCTACAACAATAGCGTTACTTCGGGGCTCGTAGGACTGTGGTCATTTAACGGCCCGGATATGATTAATGGCACGGTATTTGATCGTAGTGGGCAGGGAAATAACATGTATTTTGTGAATATGGCGACTAGTACCGCCTATGTAGCCGGTAAAATGGGCCAAGGACTGTTTTTTGAGTCGGGAACTGTTGATTATCTCGAGGGTCAAGATGTTTCGACGTATGATTTTGGCACCGGAGATTTCTCTGTCTCAGTCTGGTTTAAAACGACCTTTGCCGGTGCAGGAGCACGTTTGGTGAGTATACGAAGCATATGTATGCACGATGTCTTCTGGGAGACAAACGTCGGCGCGGGGTTGTTTGGCGGATGCGTGGATGATGGTGCGACAACGAGCTGTGTCCAGAGTAATACGACGGTCAATGACGACGAATGGCATCATGGCGTGTTTACGCGAAGCGGAACCGCACTGACTCTTTATGTCGATGGAGTACTCGATAATACGGGTACGGCGGACAGCATCGTTGATCTTTCGAGTAGTGCTCCGCTTCGGATCGGAGACAGCGTTTGTAATAATGATTACACTGGTGATATTGATGAAGTCCGGATATATAACAGAAATATTTCTGCTACAGAGGTTAAACAGCTCTACAAAATGGCTAGGTAGATTCTCAAGTAGCATAGAGTAAATAAAAAAGATGTACACATACTCACAAAAACAAAAAGGATATATTTCGGCAAAAAATGCCTCCGAAATTACCGGACGAGAGGTTCAACTCATCGAACAACTTTGTCGCACCGGCAAAGTGCCTTCAAAAATTGTGGCAGGCGAGTGGTATGTGACCGAAGCGTCTCTCCTTGATTATTTTAATGTCAGTTTAAACAGCGACACTCCTCTCGCATATTTGCTAGAGAAAAAAATAGATTTAGAAACTAAATCTCAAGCCAAGAAAACTCCGGTGTCGGTCGTGGTGGGTAAAACAGTAAACGTACTTACTGCACTGACGCTCGTGTTTGGAGGATATTATATTTCGATGACTCAGGAAGGGAGACAGGGTGCGCGAGAAACACTTTCGTATGTCGAACGCACGCTTGATCGTGCAACTGACGTGATGGCTTTTGTTGGCTATGGCATCGTCGACACAGTTCAAAATAGTCATCCGGCAAGTGCGATGACTGCGCTAGAAAATCTTTTGTTTGGAGAAGAAAAGTAAGGAGAACAATTTCAAATTTAAAGTTTAAAATTGAAAATTAATCCCCCGAATTCCGCTACTGCTGAATTCGGGGGAATTCCAATTTTAAAACTCTAAACTCAAAATTTAAAATTAAATTTCATCCCAAAAAAGGTCAAAAAGTGACA
Source organism: Patescibacteria group bacterium (assembly GCA_004298345.1). Classification (GTDB taxonomy): domain Bacteria; phylum Patescibacteriota; class Minisyncoccia; order Phycocordibacterales; family PALSA-1337; genus SCTV01. Next base: position 9,766 of record SCTV01000039.1, on the reverse strand, counting down.
AAATTTACCCGTCCCGAGCTATTGTAAACATTTACTTTTTGTTGTCTAACTGTTTGACGATTTTGAGCCACATTTTTCTTTGAACGCTCTGTGTAGCCTTCGTTTCGTGTTTCCAAAAGTATCCATATTTTGCGCCATCTCGGCTAGCCGAGATGTCACTGCTTATCCCCATCTTTTTTTCGAAAAACCTATAAGAATCAAGTATACTTATAGGGTATGGAGAGCTCTCTTATCTTAAGTGGAAAAAAGTTTATCTCGGCTAGACGAGGTGCCGAAATTGCTGGATATTCTGGCGACTATGTTGGACAGCTTTGTCGTCTCGGAAAGATAGAAGCGCAGATGGTCGGAAAGGTGTGGTTTGTGTGCGAAGAATCTCTACTTACACACAAGATAACCCAGGAGCGTTTGAACGAAGAAATGCGACAGCGGATGTCGGAGCGTCGGGGCGTCTCTGAGCTAGTCGTGGTAGAAGCCAAGGAGGTCACAGAGACCACACCATCTCTACCGGTATGTAGTCCGTTTGCGCTGACTGTTTCAAATGTGCAACCACACGTACAGGCGATGTACAACGGCAAGTTGCTCTGGATGCTTGCGGGATGTTTTATATTTACGATTATCGCGAGCGGAATGGATGTTCAAAATATATCTCTTGGCAATCCTCTCCGCGAGCAGATCACCTCATTTGTTTCTCATGCAAAAGATTCTGTGCTCGTGACTATTTTCCGAGCCCAAGAAAAGGCAGTCGCAAGCGCACATGATTCTTTGAACACACTGACACTCACCGTAGACAATGTGATTGCGAGTACCGAAGAAAAAATTATTTCTACCGATGCTCAGGTACGTTTGGCTTCTGTAAATGCCGGAGCAGAAATTATTTCTTTCGGTGTATCTGTTACTGATCGCGTAACCACAGCGTACGCGGATGCAGTTTCTGGCACACTCGCTCTTGCTGACACTTTTGTCACCTCTCTTCGCTTTGCGAGAGAATCAGCGACAGATGTCGTAGCTCTTGCGTACGAGCGCACCACCTCTTCAATCATTTCTTCGATGACTTCTCTTACTTCACTTGCCTCACTACTTCTTCCACAAACAAATTCTTTCGTAAGCTCGGTCGCAAAGTCTGTTGATATCACCAAGTATGTTTCTTCAAAAGATTTTGCTTTCTCTACTCCAGTTGTTTCGGTCGCCGATGTTTCGGACGTGTCACAGACTCTCGCACAGCTACAAGGAGAGATTGTTTTGAATGGGGTTCTATCTGCTCCACAGAAAAATACTCCTTCATCCCGCGCAACTTTGATGTTTGGAGCGATCCAGTCTGACTTCGCTTCTGTGCAGGGTATGTTTTTGAGTGGTGTGACCTTTACCAGCGAGGGGATAGCTACTCTTGTTGCAAAAACTACTTCCGGTATCCTCGCTCTAAATGGCTGGTACCAGAGACACACCGATGCGGTGATAGCTCGGTCCGTTCGTACCACTCAATTTTTCTCTTCACTCTCTGACGTGACATTGGTCGAAGCTCGCAACACCGGTCGGGTGATCTCATCTGTGGCGACAAGTATGATCGGAGCGGTGCAGAATATCGGAAAAAATGTCGCTTCAAATTTTGTCTCTGTAAGCGAGGCTACTGCATCAAGTGTGATTTCGTTAGGGGAGTCGATTGCATACTCAGTGCAGACAGTACAAACAGCTGGCAATACTCTTTCGGCTACTGTTTCTGAAAGCTCAACGAGCTTTGGGCAGAGCTTGGGGGATGCATTGACCAGAGCTGGATCAGGAGTAAAGACTTTGGCTCTCCATACCTATGATTTTGCTCGTTCGCTTCTGGTTCCTGAAACATATCTCTCTCGCCTCAGCCAGCTTTTTGGTGAAAACAAATCTCTGACTGTGGTTGAAGCTCCGGTGACCGAATCTGTGTCATTACCACAGAGTACATCTCTAGGTATTGCAGTGGTGCCAAAGACAGTTGGTCAGTCAGCGGCGGCTATCAAGCGTCAGATTCAGGATTCTTTCTCTGACGAGGTCGAGGTACATCCGGATGACAGCGGTACGTCGGGAATCATCAAGCCGGTGTTTCGAAAGATAACCTCGGATGAGTATGTGTATGTACTGGTCCCGGTCAAACAACAATAACCCAATATGATTCGAAATATTTTTACAAAAAAATATCTACCTCTCGCACTCGTGTGCGCTTTTGCCTTTAGTATGGTTGCTCCAGCTTACGCATCTCTTTCGAGTACTAATTACCAAATCACTTCAGACAGCATCAATTTTGCTGGTACCGAAGATGGCGCAAGTAGCAATTACAAAATCCGCGATACTGGCGGAGAGGTGGCGACTGGGGACTCGACAGGAATTATCTATGCGATCAAAGCTGGGTATCGACAGCTGGTTCAAGCGATTGCCGGTTCTTCTAATTCTGGCTCTAGCAATACACAGACGTCAAATGCTGGTGCCAGCGGGCCAGCCGGACAAAATATTTTTGCGGTGCAGTCGATATTTGTCGCTACCGGCGCCAACACCTTGCTCCTCGATGTGTCTTTAAATCAGCCGGGTAAGGCTACTTTGTACTGGGGGCTATCAAACCTTTACGAAGGTGGCTCTATCGCATCTGATACTTTCCGCACTGATCATGTCTTTAAACTCGAGCACCTCACTCCAGGCACCAGGTACTATTTCACTATCCAAGCAGTAAACGAAGCGGGCACTCCAGCGACCAATGTTCCCGAAAAGAGTGCGACCACTCTCATAGCACCGGATGTCAGTGCTCCTTCAAACCCAAGTAAGCTCGTAGTCGAGCCAGCTCAGACCGGTGCGGTAGTTTCTTGGCAAAATCCAACCGATGCTGATGTTGAGTCGGTCAAAGTCGTGCGCTCGACAGATTTCTATCCGGCTGATCCGCAGGAGGGTGAGGTGGTGTACGAAGGACGAGCGTCGGAAGTGCTCGATACGAAAGTTTTGCCAGGAAAGACGTACTACTACACTTTGTTTACCAAGGATGTCAGTGGCAACTATTCCTCCGGTGCTATCGCCAAAATCTACATTACGAAACCAGGCGAAATAGCACCTCTAAAGGAGACAGATATTTTTGCCCAGGTAAAACCAGCACCGACTATTGACCCAGCGTTTGATAGGCTTAATATCTTGGATTTTTTGATTACTCAAAACAACAAAATGACCGTGGAGTCGGATGGCAAAATCCTTCTTGACGGTGGAGAGCAGTTTAAAATTGCGATTGACTATAGCAAACTCCCAGAAGTTTTGAAGACGATGGTGGTCAGCATCAAAGACCTATCTCGCCCAGACGAAGTTTTCACCTTTTTGCTTCGAGTCAACAGAGACAAGACCAAGTATGAAGCATTGGTTGATAAGCTCGGTCGAGGAGGAAATTTTGCGATGGTTATCTCTATACTCGATCACAAGCATCAGGGAGTCAAGCAGTTTTCCGGTGACCTCGTGGTCTCTGCACCAAAGCCAGACTCTATCTTTTCTCGATTTGTCGGAGACCCTGTCGGGACCTTGAGACAGGTGAGTGTCATCTGGTGGATTATCCTGGTCGCGCTAGTCCTGCTTGTCCGTAAGATAGTCAAATTTATATAAACGTATGTTGCATCAAACCACATACAATCGAATAGCTCAGAAAATCTCGGCAAAACTTGCGAGGTTCTTTGCGCTGGGTAAGCAGGTGCTCGTGATCGCGCTTGTATGTGCAAATGTATTCAGTGGACCAGCACTGGTGCTTTCGGTATTTGTGCCAAATACGGCAGAAGCGGCTTTCAATAGTCAGATCAACTATCAGGGCAAGCTCACCGATAGCTCTGGTACGGCTGTTTCTGATGGTTCATACAATATGGAGTTTAGTCTCTACACCACTTCCTCTGGAGGCACGGCTGTTTGGACAGAGACTTTGACCGGAGGCAATCGAGTGTCGGTATCGAGTGGACTTTTCTCGTTGATGCTCGGTTCAACTACTGCGCTCACATCAGTCGATTTCAATCAGACACTGTATCTCGGGGTCACTATCGGAGGCTCGGGCAGTACAGCTTCGTGGGATGCTGAAATGACTCCGCGAAAGATTTTGGGGGCAGTGCCAGCGGCGTTTGAGTCGCGCAGACTCGAAGGCTTGAGCTCGAGTCAATTTTTGCGAGCAGATGCGGTCAATTCGACTTCGACCGCTTCGACCTTTGTCACCATCACCCAGTCGGGAAGTGGTAATGCATTAGTGGTCAATGGTCTTACCTCGCTCTCCAACCTACTCCTCACCGGCTCGAGTACGCTCCAAAACTTTACCGCAAACAATAGCACGACGACCAATGCCACCTCGACCAACCTTGCCATATCAAATAGTTTTTCGGTGATAGGATCGGCTACTTCTACCTTTGCGGGCGGTATCAACCTCTCCGCCGGCTGTCTCTCGGTCTCTGGCACTTGTGTCTCTGGCGCGGTCAGTGCTGGTACTCAAGGACAAATTCCGTTTTATAACGCTTCGAGCAACGCGCTTTCAGCGACTTCGTCACTATTTATTTCTCAGGTGGGGTATTTGGGTATCGGTACCACTTCTCCATGGCGTGCTCTCTCGGTGAATGGTTCTTCGGATCTCGGCAACAATGCTCTCGCTGGATACTTCACCGCGACCACTTCCACTGCATCTGTTTTCCCATACGCTTCCACTACCGCCATCACTGCATCCGGCACCGGATTCTTTGGAAATCTTTTTGCCACCGGCTCTTCAACCTTGCAAGACTTTACATTCGCAAACGCCACCGGCACCAACGCCACCACCACGAATTTCTTTGCAACCACCGCTTCATCAACAAATCTTTTCACATCAAATCTCGCTGTGGGTGGCACGGTGCTGACGACGAGTGGGGGGAATGTGGGGATTGGGACGGCGAGCCCGTCACAAAAGCTTGAGGTGAATGGTGCGGCAAAGGCGAACGTTTTTCTTGCAAACGCATTCAACAGTGCTGATAACTTGATCAGTCTTATTAGTTTTGATGGTGGAACGACAAATCGAGTATATGATGGCTCGGGCAATATAAGAATTACTTTGCCAGGTACGACTGGGTTTGTCGGTATTGGCACCACCTCGCCATATAGAACTCTATCTGTCGCCGGCTCAGGTGTTTTCACCGGAGGTGATGTTTTGTCGAGTACTTTTACCGCGACTTCATCCATCACCACGCCGTCACTTACGCTGTCTGGTGTATCGGTCAACTCACTTCTTTCCACAAATGCAAGCGGGGTAATCACCGCTACCTCAACACCAACATTCGGAACCTTCAATGCGACAAGCACTAATGCAACCTCAACCATTGCCGGCGGGTTGGCGATCGAGACTTCGGGATTGGTCTATGATTATTCTACAAACAGCGTCGGTATTGGGACTGCGAGTCCATTAGCTTTACTTAATCCTCTTGCAACTACAGAGCAACTTCGTCTTTCATACAATGTTGGCAACTATACTTCCTTTACAGTAGATAGTGGTGGAAATCTAGCGATTACTCCATCAAGCGGTAATGCTGTTTCTGTCGCGGCTGGATTTTCAACTGGTGGAACCGCAACGATTAACGGAGATATTAGAATGGCAACAGGACAAAGATTCTATCTCGATAACAGTACTAATTCAGTTGACCAATATGTAAGTTCAGGTGCATGGAGACTGGAGACTGCAAACACAGAAAGAATAACAGTTTTGTCTGGTGGCAATGTCGGCATCGGCACCACTTCTCCCGGCCAGAAGCTCTCCGTGGCCGGAGATATTTTGGGTAACAATATTATCGGATCGTATTTCACGGCGACGTCGAGCTCGGCAACATCTACTCTTGCGGGAGGTCTCGCGATTGAGACTTCTGGACTTGTGTACGACTACTCGACAAACAATGTGGGAATCGGGACGGCGAGTCCGGAGACTCCTCTTCATATTAGTAATAGTGGTGCAATCTCGACCGCTACTGCGATCTTCCAAAATACCTCTTCTTCTCAAACGATAGATGTACAGTTGCGAAATTCTGGCGGAACAGTGAGTGATGCCCTGCGCCTTGGTGCAGGAAGTTCTGGGTACAGTTCAACTGGCGGTTTCATGGCTCTTGGGGGTTGGATTGAAACCGAAAGCGGTCTTACAAGTGGTCTAAATATTATGACTCGGGCATCTGCGCCAATCAGGTTTTATACAGGTGGTCATACAAACGAACGTCTAAGGATCGATGAAAATGGCAATGTCGGCATCGGCACCACTTCTCCCGCCACCACTTTGTCTGTAGCGGGTAATGGATATTTCACCGGCGGAATTGGTGTTGGAAAAGTAAATACAACGGCGAATACGGTGGATGTGGTTGGTGCAGGCAGTTACCGCATTGATGGGTATGATGTTGCTTCTGCTTCAACCACCCTTGCCAACTACTTCTTCGGAGTAAAGCCTGGTACATTAAACACAACAATGACCGGTGCACTCAACACAGGTCTTGGTTCAGGAGTTCTTAATGTACACACCACTGGTAACTACAATACTGGGGTTGGTTATCAAGCACTTAATGTAAATACTGCAGCGAGTCATAACACAGCAGTAGGTATGCAAGCTTTGGTTGCAAATACGACTGGTGGCACCAATACTGCAGTTGGCTCTTGGGCACTTAAAGTTAATACAGTCGGAGGTGAAAATGTCGCCGTCGGTACCCAGGCTCTTGGTGCAAGTACCGAAGGTTACTACAATGCAGCTGTTGGTGTATACGCACTTTTGAATAATGGTTCAGCGACTTCTTCGGTCGCTGTTGGTTATCGATCGGGACAAGGTGCGGTGGCATACTCAAACTTGGGCGGAGTGTATGTCGGCTATCAGTCCGGTTTGAATTTGGGAACAGATTCTAACTACAATACACTCGTCGGTTATCAGTCTGGATACGGTGTCACCACCGGCGCTCGCAACGTTTTGATCGGCCAATCTACTATTGCCGCTTCATACAATCAGGTCACCATCGGAAGTAACAACATCGCGATCGGTAACGATGTGGCTGTGCCGACGGCAACCGCTTCGAACCAACTTTCAATCGGTAACTTGATCTATGGTACAGGCCTCAGTGGTACTGGGGCAACCGTTTCGACAGGAAACATCGGCATCGGCACCACTTCTCCCGGCCAGAAACTTTCCGTAGCCGGAGACATTTTGGGCAACAATATTATCGGCTCGTATTTTACGGCGACGAGTACGACCGCCTCTACGTTTGCTGGCCCTGTTTCGATGGCCAGTGGAGCAGATTATGTGCGTTTATTTGAAGATAGTGGAACACCAACATTGGAATTCTTTGATTCGGGTGTTGGGACATCAAAAATTACCTATGGAGGTATAAATAGTAGTTGGAATGTGACTGGGACCGTGACGGCAACAGGGGCAGGACTTGTATCAAATCCGGTTGGAGGCAGTGGCGCCAATCTTGGAGCAGGAACGCTCAATCTTTGGTCAGCAAGTGGCGGTGCTCCGTTTATCGCGTTTTCGGAAAATGCTGTTGCAAATCGCGGCACTCTCGGCTTTGCGGCGAGTTCCGCAGATCTGACCTACCGCTCTGCCGGAACATCGATGACTAGCGGTACTGAGCTCTTCAGAATCACATCTGCAGGTAATGTGGGTATCGGCACCACTTCTCCATGGCGTACACTCTCGGTGAACGGTTCGTCTGACCTCGGCATCAACGCCCTTGCCGGATACTTCACCGCTACCACTTCTACCGCCTCTGTTTTCCCATACGCTTCGACTACTGCTATTACCTCATCTGGTTCGGCGTATTTTGCTACAAGTGGGGGGAATGTGGGAGTCGGCATAACGAATCCCGACAGTTATGATGTGGGTATAACCAGGCTTGTTACTGGAGCAAATGGTAGTGGTCATTCTGGCCTAAGTATTATTTCAGGGACTTCTGGGTTTGGGTCAATATATTTTGGAGATGGCACAGATGACACAAACGCTGCTTATCGTGGGGGTATAGAATATAATCACAGTACAGATTCAATGAAGATTTGGGCCGGAGCACAGACCTCGGATTCCGCGATACCTCTTTTCTTGGCAAGTAATGGAAATGTGGGAATGGGAACAGTAAGTCCATCAAGTCTAGCCGGATTTAGCAAGATTTTGGAAATAGACGGTTCCTTTCCTGGGCTTGTGTTGAATTCAACAACTGCTGGTGGAAGGAAATTTACCGTTGCCTCTGATGTGTATAGCGGAAGCGGTGTCTTTGAGGTTTATGATGAAACTGCCTCAGCTAGTCGAATGGTAATAGGCTCTACTGGCAACGTCGGCATCGGCACCACCTCTCCCGCCACCACTTTGTCTGTAGCGGGGAATGCGTATTTTACTGGAGGGATCGGTGCCGGGGTGCTTAATACAACAGCTGGGGTGATTAAGGCTAACAGCTATTTCGATGTCACCGGTACCGGCAGTGGATATGCAATGAATGGTACCCGCATTCTGATTGCTTCAACCACACTCACCAACTACTGTTTGGGCGACAATGCGTGTAATACACTTTACTCTACAATGACCGGCCAGGCCAATACAGTCATCGGTTCATACGCATTTACCAGTCAGACAACTGGTACCAGAAACATCGCTATCGGTGATACCGCGATGCGTTTCGTCACCACCGCTGGAGATGAAAATGTCGGCATTGGTTTTCAAGTGATGCAACACTCGAATTTGAATACTCGCGCTATTGCGCTTGGTGACAACGCTATGGACTATGCCAATGGTAGTACCGATAGTATTGCTCTTGGAAGATACGCGCTTTACTATAATGCTGCTACCGATAACACCGCGATTGGTCATGATTCTTTGGAGAATACAACGTCGGGCTTTTCAAACGTTGGTTTGGGACCATTGACGCTTGCCAACAATACTACTGGAAATAGTAATATAGCGATTGGCTATGCTGCCGCGAGATGGAATAATTCAGCAAGCAGTACCGTGTCTATTGGAGCGCAAGCAGGAGGAGGCAATACTGCTTCAGTTTTTCACGCTCAATTCTACACAGCTATCGGTCAAAACGCATTGGGAACAATTACCACAGGAGCGGATAATAACACGGCGATTGGATATAATGCTGGCGGGTCGGTGACCACAGGAGGGAACAACATTCTTATCGGTTATCAGGCGGGGAACTACAGCACTCCGGTACTTACCACTGGTTCGGGAAACATTATTATCGGCATCAACAGCAATGCTACTTCCTCTACCGCAGTCAACAGTCTCAATATCGGTAACTTGATTTGGGGTACCGGACTCGATGGGTCAGGCAACAACGTTTCTTCGGGCAGTATTGGTATCGCGACATCCACTCCAAGTGCTAAGTTTGCTATTACGGGAAGTGGAACTGGTGCTGGTCGGGCGTTTGCGATTGCCGATTCGAACAATCTAGAGACATTGACTATTTTAGATAACGGAAAGGTGGGTATCGGCACCACCTCTCCCGGCCAGAAACTTTCGGTCGCCGGAGATATTCTTGGTAATGCAATTATTGGGTCGTATTTTACGGCGACGTCGAGCTCGGCGACTTCAACACTTGCGGGTGGTTTGGCAATCGAGACTTCCGGTCTTGTGTATGACTACTCGACAAACAATGTGGGTATTGGCACAGCGAGTCCAAAGGCGCCTTTAGATGTGAATTCGGCCAATGGTTTCACCACTTCTAACGGAGCCGGTATTTCAGGAACCTATAATTCTTCGCGATATCCGACTCTTGGATTTAACTCCTACTCTTCTGTCTATACCGCAGGGGCAACC
>SCTV01000038.1 GCA_004298345.1 Patescibacteria group bacterium | reverse complement strand
GAATTTTTTAGTGTCGATAGCCATGGGGTAATGGTAGCAGAGCTGACACCAAAAGTCTACTAGCGGGTAAATTTCCTCTTGGTCACTGCCTCTATAATTCCCGAAAGAGTTTTTTCATTTGGAGCAATCACAATGGTGTTGTTGTCGACAAAACTATAGGCGATACGAGTAATGCCATAGCGATCTTTGAGTACCCGCACGTCTCTGTTTTGAATAATAATGTCGCTAAATTTTAATTCTGTTTGAAGCAGGTCGTCGCTGGTGCGCGATGGAGCTGTATTTTCAGCGCCTGCATCGTCGGTAAGGAGTCCCTGGAGGTCGTCGGCGATGGTTTTTTCCCAATTGAGCATGCCGGCAAATCCACTTTGGTAAAGAGTGCTTTTTAAAATCAGAAAAGGGCTGTTGACGGTCTGTCCTAGTACGCCAAACATGTATTGTGGATCAAGTGATCTGACAAATTCATTCGGCGCGGTGAGACCCAGGGTTGAAAATAGTCCTTCGGTCGAAAGCATTTGTTTGCCAGTATTTCCAGTCGTGGTGATATAGAAATATTCAATAGAACCGATTGCGACGGTTGAGGTTTTTATTTCTTGATTGAGTTTTTCAACTAGCGCTTCTTTGGTGAGTCCGGTCGAATTTATTTCCTTGGCTTTTTGATACGGAATAATGCTCGAGAGTGTTTGGGAGGTAGTCGGCGTAGGAGCTTTTTGTGAATGGGTGTAAATGTAGTAGATTGCTCCCACACCACCGGCGATAAATGCAATACTTACCAGTGTGATAGCAATTTTTTTTCCAATACCTCCCCTTTCCACTTCTGAAACCACAGGTGTTTCTTGGCGTCGGTCGTTTTCTGCGACGGCAATTTTAATCAGAGAGGCATTTTGGGACTGAAGTGCTTCATTGGCGTCGCTTTCGAAGGTGCGGATGTGTTTGATGCTACCCGTTGTTTGTGGGTTTGGAGTAGGGGCTGATGGTCCTGTGTTCCCGGCAAGTGGAGTGAGGGTTGTGTCCATTGATGATCAACTCTCGCCATGAAACTCTTTCAAAAGATACGTCTTCAACGAGTTTTGTGACGAGAAGTAGTTGATTAAAGTATACAATATTTTGGGAAGAAATTAAAGAAGACTCCCCGTGGCGTACTCGCCACGGGGAGTCTTCTTTAGTATTTTTTATCTACCCCCTAAAACATTTTGTACTCAAAATGTTCGGGCTAGCCCGGGAGTACCCATCGCCCTAGGGCGACCAAATTTAGACCTAAAACGGAGTACCGTTTGGTCAAGTAAATTTGGTTTAGCCTATTCCGTCTTTGGTGTTGTAGAATCATTGCTGTTGGTCCCCGCATTCCGCAAAGGCCGCTCTTCGCGCTCTGCACGTTCACTTCGGGTATTGTCCGCACCACGTCTTCCCCGAGTCGGTGCTCCGCCCATCAGGTATTTGCGCGGATTACTATCAAGATCGATAAAATCATCAGCGGACTCGATAAGTTTGCTTGAGGTTGATTTACCAAAAGAAAGTACTTCTACCTGACAGCCTTCATGTATTTGGAGATACTGCACGAGTGGCACAAAATCTCCATCTCCAGAAACGAGGATTACAGTATCGAGTTTTGGTGCGAGTTTGATTGCATCTACCGCGAGACCTACGTCCCAGTCGGCTTTCTTGCTTCCACCCGCAAAGATTTGCAAGTCTTTGGTTTTGGTTTCAATACCCACTTTACTCAACGCTTCAAAAAAGTTTTTTTCGTCGCCTGATTCAGTGGTGATAACGTACGCGACTGCTCGGATCAGTGCTCGTCCGGCAAGTGCATCCTTTACCACTTGGCCAAAATTGACCCGCGCGTGATAAAGATTTTTTGCGCAATGATAGAGATTTTGTGTATCGATAAAAATACCGACACGTTGTTCTTTATGTTTAATGACGCTCATGAAAATTAATTATTATTTATAAAAAAGTTGATAAACTGCTTTGGATTTTAAAAAATGTTTGAAATCCAGAAAATGTTGCAATGTAAACGAGCTCAATACAACTAAGTATAGTGTACAAAGATGAATTATCAAAGGTCTAAACTGACCAAAAACGAATTTGACGGGATAGTTCCCGTCAAATCTACTTTTTCTTGAGATCGAGCTTTTTTGCGACTGCGTTATAGCGCTTTACGTCCTTTCGCTGGAGGTATTTAATGTGAGTCTGACGATCAGCTACCATGGCGAGGAGTCCACGGCGAGAATGGTTGTCTTTCTTGTGCTTTTTCAAATGATTTGCAAGCTCGTCTATCTTTTTTGACAAAATAGAAATCTGAACCTCTGGAGAACCAGTGTCCTTGTCGTGCATCTGCACTTCTTTGATGATTCTGAGCTTCTTTGTTGCGGTTAACATTGCCTATATATACTAGCATAAAAGGGATTTAATTGCAACTTCCCCGATTTATAAGGAGCGGAGCGACTATATAAATCGAGCGCTACGCTCTGGTGAGCTCAGCATGCCCGCCACCGTCGTGGCTCCTAGACACCGAGGTATCTCCCTCGGTGAAGGTCGATAAAGCGAAGCAACCTTATTGTGTTCAGTCCTAGAGCCGTATTATCGGTTTTTTCATTTTTCTATTTTCTGGCCAAGTATTATCCATGGGGGGGGGTGATAATATATTGTGCGACATCTGATATACTGGTAAACATGAATCTCTCAGAGCTCAAAACGCAGTTTCTCGAATATATTGAAATCGAAAAAGGTCGGAGCGTAAAAACAGTGGAAAATTATGACCACTATCTCACCCGATTCCTTTCTTTTGCCAAGACAAATGACCCCAAAGACATTTCTGACAATCTTCTCCGCGAATACCGCCTCTGGCTCAATAGGCAATCGACCGGCAACAACAAGCCAACTGGTGCCACGCTCAAAAAGAAAACCCAAAACTACTATCTGATTGCTCTGCGCGCATTTTTAAAATATTTGGCCAAAAGAGACGTAAAGACGCTCTCTCCAGAGCATATCGAGCTTGCAAAGGTTGGCGAGAGACATATTGACGTGATTTCAGAGCAGGAGCTCGGCCGATTGCTTCAGGCGCCAGAGGGAAATAGTCTCAAGTCTCTGCGAGACCGGGCAATTTTGGAATTACTTTTTTCTACCGGGCTACGTGTTTCCGAGCTCTGTTCCCTCTCGCGGGATCTGGATCTGTCCTCGGATGAATTTTCGATTAGAGGTAAAGGTGAAAAGGTGCGAGTGGTGTTTCTTTCTGAGCAGGCGCGTTCGGCGGTAAAAGCATATCTCGATAAACGTGCAGATGTGGAAGATCCCCTTTTTATAAAAATAAATAAAGAATGTGGTGAGGGTGAAGATCCGGGACTGACTCGTCGTTCGATCGAGCGTATTGTAAAGCACTATGCGATCAAAGCGGGTATTTCTAAAAAAGTGACTCCGCACGTCATTCGTCATTGCTTTGCGACAGACTTACTTTCCAACGGCGCTGACCTTCGCAGTGTACAGGCTTTGCTGGGTCACGCGAATATTGGGACGACGCAGATTTACACACATGTGACAGATAAACATTTGAGAGATATTCATAAGAATTTTCATAATAAGAGGAAGAAGTAGACAGTAGAAATTAGACATGAGACATAAGACAGGAGCAAGGTTTTTTTGCCGAGAAATTACAAAGTGATCCCCCGCGGCGAGTACGCCGCGGGGGAAATTCCCTTAAAACCCTTACAAAATAAGCCCTTTTGACAATACCCCTAAATTCATGCTCTGCTATTGACATTTGCCGTGGATTTGATATAATAGGGGTAGATTAAAGAAATGTTTGGCGTGTCGCCAAACAAGCTCCCAGACAGCATTATGAAGACACCAAACCTGCACCCACTGCTACCCTTCGCCCGCCATGCGATTTACATGGAGGTCGAGGATGCCCGCAACCATGTTCCCGCGCTTGCTCGCCTGCGCAACTTCCTCGCCAACCGCAAGCTCGGTTGCGTGCTCAATCCGAAGTTCGTGGAATGGATCGGGGACACAGACCCGCTTTCCGAGGTCCTTCCCTGCCAGTCTGCGCCCGGTCATCCGAGCCAGATGACCGTTTACTTCGTCCAGTGCACCAAGGTGCTCAACAACCATGTCCTTGCGGCGGTCCATGAGTTCGGCTTCAAGGTCATGCCGTGGCAGTCGGCAGAGGGCAAGAAAGTGATCATGGTGGAAGGTCTCCCTCCTCGCACTGCTCATCTCGCACTGGTCATGGATAGCCTTGCTCCCGCTGCCCTAGGGTAGGTTCCATTCTTCCCACGCCAACCCGCGATTGCATCAACGGTTGGTTTTTTAGTCCAAAATTTTGTATTTTATTTCCTGTTTTTTACGATAAATTTCTGTTTTTCCTTGGGCGACCAAATTTAGTAAAATTTGGTTTAGCCTGCTATACTTTCCTTATGAAAATTATTTCCTGGAATGTAAATGGTATCAGAGCAGTGCACAAAAAAGGACTATTTTTGCCTTTTATTGAAAAATATCAGCCGGACATTTTGTGTTTGCAAGAAACCAAAGCTGAACAACATCAGTCGGTGATTGATCTACCGGAGTACGAAGAGTATTGGAACTCGGCTGAGAAAAAGGGTTACTCAGGCACGGCCATTTTTACCAAAGAGAAGCCACTGTCGGTGATCAATGGTCTACCTGACGAGATTATAAAAAAACACGGACTCTGTGCAGATGGATACGGTGATCCGCTGACCGAGGGTAGAGTAATTGCCGCCGAGTACAAAGATTTCTATGTGGTTACGGTGTACACGCCGAACGCAAAGGATGATTTGAGCCGTATTCCTCTCCGAGAGAAGCAATGGGACCCGGCGTTTTTGAGTTACTGTAAATTTCTTGAAAAAAAGAAACCTGTTGTTTTTTGCGGAGACTTAAATGTGGCACATACGCCGGATGATCTCGCACGGCCAAAGGAAAATGTGGGGCTGAAAGGCTTTACTGACGAGGAGCGAGCCGGATTCCAAGCTTTTATCGACGCTGGTTTCATTGATACCTTTCGCCATTTTAAAAAAGGCAATGGTTTCTACACCTGGTGGTCACATTTTGCCAATGCTCGCGAGCGCAATGTCGGCTGGAGAATAGACTACGTGCTCATTTCCCCCGCCCTTCTTCCCCGCCTCAAATCGGCTGATATCCTCCCCGAAGTGATGGGCTCGGATCATTGTCCGGTTTCGATAGACATTAGTATTTAGACAGTAGACATTAGACAAAAATCCCCCGCGGCGTACTCGCCGCGGGGGATTTTTCTTATTCTATTTTACTTGTACAACACAAACTTACCATCTTTCACGATTTTGAACACGGTCGGTTTCGAAGCAAAGCCATTTTGGTCAATCGTGATTGTGCCACTCACGCCCTTATAGTTTGCCACCTTGTGCAGCTCTTGTGCTATGCAGTCGGTATCACCTTTGCAAGCAATATACGCAGGCACTTCTAGGCGCAAGGCATCATATGCATTTGAAGCAAACACATCCGGTGCGACATCATGCTTGTTTTGATATGCTTGTTTGAACTCACTATTATTTGCACTCAGAATTTCTGGGTCTGCAGAAGAAATAATAAATCCTTCGGCTGCACTTCCGGCGATATTGAGGACGAGCGAGTCTTCGTTTTGATAGTTACCCACAAACGGAGTTTTCATGCCGAGCTCTTTTGCTTGTTTGATGATCGTGCCGAGCCCACCAGTAAGATGAGTGACGAAGATAATATCCGGTTTAGCTTTCTTTATTTTCGCTAGATTTGTTCTAAAGTCGGTTATATCAAGATTTACCATTTCATCAGCCACAATCTCTCCCCCGCTTGCTACAAACTGCTCACCGGTGTATCTTCGATAATCTTTTCCAAACTGAGTATTGTAATAGAGAAAGGCAGCCTTTTTTGCTTTCAATGTGTTTGTGCCAAAGTTCGCAATAGTGGTCGCATTCTCTTTTACTGAAAAGTTTGGAGAGAAATAATATTTTTTGCTAGTGAGATCGCTCACGTTGGCTGCTACACCAACACTGATCACTTTTTTCGATTCGGTGATATCAATAGACGGCACGAGGCCGATCGCACAAAACTGATTTATCACCCGCACCTCGTCCACGTTGATGAGCTTTTGTACCGCCGAAGTAATATCTTTTGGCAAACATGCATCCTCATAGACGAGCTTGATGGACACGCCCGGATTCTTGCTCTCGATATCTTGTTTAGCTAGATCAAGACCATTTTTTATCTTTTCGCCGATAGAACCATAGTTTCCGGTGAGCGGGATAGCCACGCCTATTTTTATAGCGCCGTCATCAGTGCTATTTTTTGAGGCCATAGCAACACCAGC
>SCTV01000088.1 GCA_004298345.1 Patescibacteria group bacterium | reverse complement strand
TAGCCTCTGTCATAGAAACTCGTTCATACGCCGTGTCATCACCACCACGACAAGAAACTCGCCACTTGTTGTCAGCACCCCAAGGCATCAGAGCACATTCAAACCAAGCATTACCCAAATTATCCGTAATTGCTGGACACCAACCACTAACAACATCTTCTGGCGATGAACGCACCAACTTGGTTACAGCCAAGTCACGGTTCACTGCTTCTTGCAGAATTCTTTCCCGTCGTAGTTCTCGCTTGTTCATCGAAAGCTTCTTTTGATGTGGCTGAATGAATGATTGAACCATCGTTCACCCAGTCAACACAAACTTGTAGTTGAGATCCAAGTGGTTTATAAGGCGAACCTTTTCACCAAGAAATCGAGGAAAGCGAAGGAGCTAGATTTAGCCAATGGAATTAGAAGGAAGCTCCCTCATGGCCTCGATAGACATACTATAGCACACCGAGGAACAACCGTCAAATAATTATTTTGGAATGAGTCCAGTAAGGTTGTCGAGCGTAAAAACCTTCTGGTTTTCCTGGAGATTCTCTGGCTTCTGGAAGCCAACGTAAGCCATCCGAGCGGGATTGGGGCTGCCTGGAAGGAGTTCCGCCAAATCACGCACAGTGATTTGAACTCGATTTACGACTGCCTGTATGAGTAGCGACGTGGAAAACTTATTCCCTTCGATGGTGTTCATGTTTGGGTATCCAGCAAGCTGAAAATCCAACCACTTGCACGACCAGGAGTCGTCAGATGCTTTCATGAAAACAGCGGGGATGGCTACCATTCCCTTTCCACGAATCTCTGCCTTGACCTTCACGGTCTTTGCCTCGAAAGGCTTACCATTCTGAAAAGTTTCACGCTCCATGAACCCGAAGAGGTTCTCTTCCACGTCTTGGAAGCTCTCGCCCGAGTAACGGTTGATCTGAGGCACAATGTATCGTGCGGCTACATTCCCCAGCTTCATGTCAATGAACTCGGATGCACCGCAAGGTGCATTGACGATATCACCGGAATGAACACAGTTTCCATCACTTCCATCACGAAGGTTTGTCCAAGACACATGGCCAGCGTTCTGAAAGCTCTCGTTCATGAAAAACGCGCCAAGGTCGTAGTCTGTTCTTTCACCCTTCTGCTTCCAGTACATGAAGAACCGGAGAGTTTTCCCATGGACAGGAACCACGGAACCCTTCGGCATCACTCCGAAGCCACTGGACTTGTTCTTCTCCGTGAGGGGAAGGGCAACTCCTAGAAAGTCTGGGTCCACCTGGAGACCGTCTATTCCCATCTTCGATAATCGAGAACAAAGCTCAGTCTTGATGACTGAGACCAGTTCCGAAACAACTCCCGAAGGAAGTTCCCGGCGATTCTCATTTTGAGCCCATGTCTTCCCCTTGGAGTTGGTGAAGATCCGCTTCTCACCCTTCTCAAGGCGATTGGAAAGGTGTTCCCAAACGGAGATGAGCACCCGTCCTGAAACCTGTCCAACCACATTGCGAGTGGCCATGAGAAGCTGGGTTGTCAAATCCACGTCCGCTTCACAAAGAAGGACCAAACGGTCCAAGGACCGGAAGAGCATACCAGGAGCACGTTCCAGTATGGAGATGGCGAGGGCAATGTCTCCATTGCCAATTGCACGCTCCAACTGAGAAGCAACACCATTTACAGCCTTATCCCCACGGGCCACGGCAAAGAATTCCTTTGCGACAGGTAAAGGAAACTCGTGAGGATGCAAACGCTCCCCCAAACGCTTCCACTGCTCCTGATGACGATTCACGTCAACCATCTTCGCAGGTGACTCTACCAGGACTTCCGAGAGTCCTTCCATAAGTCCACGACGAATCTTGCGAGACAGAGACTTGAACTTGGTTTTTTCAGTCAAGGTTACGTCTCCATCCGAAAGAGCACACGCCATACGGAGTACGTCTGTAACAGTATCCACCAGGATGGACTTGCCATTCTGGATACGAATCTGATTCACCAGAGCCTTGTTTTCACGAACTGGAAACATCTGTGGCTGTCTATCATCCAAGCAGAGTTTTGCCAGTTTGGAGATCAGCTTACGGTCTCCATCATTCAGAGGAACCGAGCTTCCAGCAAGCTCGTGATACAGGGCCACGGTCTCATCTTGAAGAGAGTTACCCAGACACAGAACCTTTATCTTATCTTTGATGGAAGGAATGAACTGATCATGACACTTTACCATCTCATCGTAGGAGTGCAAACACTCCCCGTATTTTGGGAGGTCTAGGAGATTCACAAATCCAACCGCAATCTGTGGAGCTACCACAGCAGCCGAATCAGCCTTCGAGAGTGCATCGCAGATGCACTCCAGCCAGAACTCACGGGTGTCAGGAACCTTGTCCGGGAAATTCTTGAAGTAAACGTTGTGGGGAACATGGCTTCCCAACATCTCGTTGACCACAGGAATCAAGCGAAAAGCTACGTCCTTCACTACAGCCGGAGATTGAACCGAAAGGTGACGAAACAACTCACCAGAAAGCTTGAATCCCACAGAGAGAAGGGACACGTCCAATTGACGTGTCATAGCTTCCCCGTTGCCCGGAAGACCGGACCAGACCGAAGGAACTCGTTTGGTACGGGACACAATTACGTTGAACATTTTCTCTTCTCTATTCTTTTGGCGCAAGGATTGCAGGAACAATGAGGAAAGCAACAGGGCTAAAATTAGATTTAGAAGGAAGTCCTGTTATAGCCTCACAACACACACCCAAATTCAGGTGCCTTTAGTGGTTGGTGATGGATTCGAACCAACCGTGTAATTTTTGGTATAACGGTTTTACAGACCGCTCCCTTCGACCACTCGGGCAACCAACCAGTGTTTTTCTTTGTATGAAGCGGATAGACGGATTTGAACCGTAAACGTTCAGTTTGGAAAACTGACACTCTACCAGTTGAGTTATATCCGCAACTCAACAACTAGTAGGCCCATTGGGATTTGAACCCAAAACCTAACGATTATAGGTCGTTTGCTCTGACCAGATTGAGCTATGAGCCTTCAACTTAAGAAAGAAAAGAAATCAGAGTGGCAGGACTCGAACCTGCATTGGCTCGTATAACGAGTGATCCACCATTTGACCCACACTCTGCCGTCAATAATTCAAATAAATCTCGTCATTAGTGCGGCTTGTAGGACTTGAACCTACTCGAATCTTTCGACTATGCTTCCAGAAGAGAAAACTTCTTCCCTTCCACACCAAAACCGCATACCGATGTAGCCATTTATCCTTCGACCGAAATATCGGTGTCTTCCTTGGATCGGTATTGTTTAACCAAAGATAAAACGGGCATATCGGCGGATTTAATATAGTGCCGTCCACTGTGACGAGTGGAGATAGAGTCGTCACATTCCATCTTTTGCCCTAGTTGCGGAAGCAGGAGTCGCACCTGCACTGGCGGGGTTATGAGCCCCAACCGTCTCTAAGACTTCCACAAAACATAACGTATTTCAAAGACCTATCGAACAACTCTCTCTGAGTTTGAGAGGCTCTTCTCTCTACCTTCTTAATATAGAATCTCGGACTGAATCCGTCAACTATTATTTTGTGCCACTCCTTGTCTTACACGTCATCCAAACTCACCCAAACAGGGTAGACATCAGGACTTCCGTATGAGTTTGAGTAACCCATTCAAAATGAAAGCCCTTGCCTTTAATTTTGCTATATGCTTGGCTTAAGGTGTTAGGCATAAAGGGTCCAAGATTTATATGGTCTCCTGATTGGAACACCAACGTCACCTTGGAGTTGTTTCCAATGACAACAGCATCTTGATCATAGGCAGCCATTAGTTTAGCAGACTGTTCAGGCGTTATCCCAATAATAAACAGTGATCTTTCTTTCTGCGGAAGATCCGATTCAGTATCATCACCAACAGGAGTCCAAACGCCATCAACCTCGATATATCCAAGTCCAAAAGCTCTCAGAGTTGCTTTGAGAGCCCTGTGCTTTGCCATGTTCTCTTTGCGAGTTCTTCCAGCCTTAAACGCACTGAGCATTGCAAACCCAGACTTACCAGCCTGGTCTTCTGTTGCTCTTTGATAGTGAGACCAAATTCTAGATAACGAGGACTCGTTAAGCAGTTGCCAGTTTTTAGCTTTCTTGGCTTCTAGGATTGTAGTAAAATCGAAGTCCATCCTCCATAGATAGGAATGTTTTAACTCTATTTGACTGGTTCAGTAACCTGATTAAACCAATAAGTGGTGCTGGCAACGCAACAAAACAAGCACGTTTGAAAGGTTTCTTAAAGAACTTCAGAGGGACAGGTTAGTGAGTCTTGAGCACTAAGTTAGTGCTACTTGGACTTACGCTGTCGAGGGGCTGGAGCGGGACCCGGTGTAGGGCTCGTTGTGGCAGCGGGCGGCTTTGGTGCAAGTTCGCCATCAGTTGCCGTTAGAGCCTGTGCCAAGCCTTCACTGTGAAGTGCCACCATTTTGATCGCCAAGGCTTCTGAGACCACCAAGGAAGCCATCAGCAAGAGCTTCTGTACTTCCATTGGAGTATCACCAGCAAACTCACAGTAGTTGTTCACATGACTAGCAGTGAACTTTCCCTTCTTGCTTAGGGCTTCTGATTCGGTAATCACCCTGGAACTCAGCTCCACATACTTCGCTTTCGCCTGTTCCACGTCCTTCGGCATCCTTGCCTTCGCCTTTGTCCAGTTGGTCAAAACGTCTTTGCCCGTAATATCCGCCCCCCGCACTTTTACGTAATTCGTAAAGGCTTGGGCTGCGGCCATTCCAACCATGGAAGCTGACAGTTGATAAAACATCAACTCCTCTGGAGTATCGTAGAGTCCAGTATGAGTCAGTTCCAAGTCGAGCTTTGTCCAGGCCCGACGGTCTGGGTACTTCGTGTTGGGTTCGAAGGTACCCACATACTCTAGCAGGTGTGGATTGGCTACCACGAACTCAGTCAGCAGCGGGTTGACCCTCTTCTTTGACCATTCCAGCCAGTCTTCCTTTGTAGGGTCGAGGTCCACCATGCAATACCGGGACACCGCTGCCGGGTCCATCGGAGACACGTCATACTGGTCTCCCACGTTGCAAGCAATGAACACCCGAGTCTCATCATGCAGGTGGTGCCCATAAAAAGCCTTCGAGTCTGCAAGCTGGAAAGTAGCCTGTTCCACCCCCTTGATCGCTCGATTCAACTCATCGAGGAACAGGATCACGGGGAACTCACATGCTGCCAAGAGCCATGCACAAGGCTTGAAAATGGTCCCGAACTGTGAATCGAACGGAAGGCCGATCATGTCGCCCTCCGTCATCTGAGACAAACGGCGCTCCACAACTGGAACTCCCATGTCATAGTGCCACAGCCCAAACGGGTGCGACGAGGATGGCTGATACTGAGCATCCAGACTCTTCCCATGATCAGTCTTGTAAAACCGACTCAGGGCACGCACCACCGACGCTTCACCAGAGAGCCTGGTTGTTGCCGCAACACAGTTGTCAAAGCTACGATAGAAATCTCGCCGTGACTCTTCCCCCACTTGGGCCACACCCTGGGATTTCCCGATTCCAGGGCGACCTCGCACCATTACGGCGGTTTCGCTGGAAATTGCCAACATCAGCGTCTTGAACCCCTTCATTGTCAGTGTTGCTGCCATTTTATGCTCCGTATCCTTGTGTTTGTTGCTCTTGCTTCGTTCGTTTTCTCTACTAATCCACCTTAGCACCCCCCGACACGAGTTTCAAATATTAAATTCATAAACAAAATCAAGGGGTTAAAAATAAGTTGAAATTCGGAGGGTATCTATGATAAGGTAGCTATATGACAAAAAACTCTGAAACCTCCACCGAGTCATCTGGTACCAAGGTTAGGACTGTAGACGTATCACACACACCAGATCCAGATGTAGACCCAAGAGTCTACAGCCTCGGACCATTATTCACGCAGTTTCTTCAAGAAGAGACCTTTTTGGGGGCTCTTATGTTGGGTGTGCCGAAAACTCCAGACTGGAAGTGTGACACCGCTTATGTGGCTGTAAACAGGCACTTGCAGATTGTAATGCGATACAACCCAAGTTTCATGCTCGGTATGCCTATGAACCACCAAAAGGGTGTGGTAAAGCATGAAATCTACCACATTGTTCTTCGACACATTCTAGAGCGAAGATGTCTTGACACTAGTAAGAATGCGCTCTGGAACATTGCAACAGACCTTGCAATCAACTCTTTGATTGGAGAAAAAAATCTCCCCAGCATGGCTCTCATGCCAGGAATTGCCCCACAGAATTGTCAAGATCCCAACCTAAGCAGACTGATTGCCTCTTTTCCTAGAGACCAGTCGGCGGACTGGTATATGGAACGACTCACAGAGTTTGCTGAACAGCAAGGTGGCGGGAAAGGCAACGAATCATATTCGGTCATGATTGGAAACGAAAACGGAGAAACCATGGATTCCCATGGTGAATGGGGAAACATACCGGAAGAAGCCCGTGGACTAATCAAGGAAAAAATTGACTCATTGATTCGAGAAGGAGCAACAGCAGCAAACACCTCAAATCGTTGGGGTTCAGTGCCATCTTGGATGAAAGATGAAATCAATCAATACATCACGAAGCAGGTTGATTGGCGTTCTCTGTTGAAGCTGTTCATGGCTCGATGTAGATCACAGGAATCAACGTCCACAGTCAGACGCATCAACAAGAAAATGCCATACAAGTTCCCTGGATCTAAGAAGGTGAACCACGCCAGAGTGCTGATTGCGATTGATCAGTCTGGTTCCATGAGTGATGAGTCGGTTGCTTTGATTCTGGGCGAAGCCTTCTCTTGCAGCACAATCAACGAGATTGACATTGTCAACTTCGACGTGTCAATTGATGAAGACTCTTTCAAAACAGTGAAAAACGGGAAGAAGTTTCCCTGGATTCGCACTCGTTGCGGGGGAACAAGTTTTGACTGTGTTAGAGAGTTTGCTGCCAGCTCAAAAAACAGAGGAAAGTGGGATGGAATCATTATTGCCACTGACGGATATGCTCCGACCATGGGCAGAACCAACCACAAAGTTCTATGGTTGATTATTCCTGGTGGGTCCTCTGATTGTGTTAGACCTGGAGATTTCGTTGTGAAAATGGACAATCCAAAAAAAGTAACTCGAATGTAACTTTCTTTCCAAAATTCCTTGACAGTCACCTTGCGGTGACTCTGGTTACACCATGGCACTACAACACAAGCCATAGAAAGAAAACTCCCATGTATGAACCTTATGACCTGTTAAATGTACACCTCGCAGACTATGAAATTTTT
>SCTV01000087.1 GCA_004298345.1 Patescibacteria group bacterium | reverse complement strand
CATCTGGCGTGAGCCGTTTGCCAACGACAGCAACGACACCCGGGCCGCCCAGACGTATGGCGCCAGCGCCGGCATCCGCCTGCAGATCGTGCCCACACTCGCCAGCCTGTCGGCTGCCCCCGGCACCGACTCCGCCTTCACGCTCTCCGGCTCGGGCTTCATGGAAGGCGCCACGTCCCTCACGGTCGGCGGCATGGTCTTCACCGACCCCGACTCGATCACCTCGCCCTTCGATGTCTACGGCGCACGCAACGACACCTTCAATGTCGTTGCCCCCCGCACGCTCGACGGCCCGGTGCGTGTCACCACCGACGGTGGCTGGGCCGAGCTGCCCGGCTTCGTCTACACCGTCCAGCCGCTGGTGCAGTTCAGCGGTATCTCCTCGCTCATCAGCGACCAGAACGGTGCTGCCGCGACGTCTGACCAACCCTGGGCCGTGACCGGCCAGAGCATCGTGCTGTCCGGTCAGGGCTTCACCGGCAGCACGCTGGTGCAGTTCCAGGCCATCGATGACACCGGTCGCCTGGGCACCATCACCCGCACCGGCACTGTCTCCGCCAACGGCACCGTGCTCACCGTCGAGGTCCCCGCCCTGGCACGCACCGGTGACGTCACGGTGCTGGGCAGCGGCACGAGCATCCGCCTGCAGATCGCTCCCACCTTGCGCGCCATCGGTGGCACCGTCGCCGCTGGCAACACGCTGGTGCTGGAGGGCACCGGGCTCACTGCCAATGACCTCGTCATCACCATCGACGGCCAAGGTGTGGGCAGCTTCACGGTGCGCACGATCAACGACAGCGTCAACGCCGGCTATCTCGACCAGCAGCTGCTCACCCTCACCGTCCCCAACGGGGTGTCCGCCGGCGTGATCACGGTCTCCACCGCCGGTGGCACCAGCACGCTGCGATCGGCCGCACTGCCGGCGCTCGTCGCATTGCCCGACCTCGCCCCGGCCACCGACGTCGGCGACACCCTGCTGGCTGCCACCGACCTCGCCGTGGGCCTCAACCAGAGCCGACGGGTGAGCTCGGGCATCGACACCGCGCTCGATGTCGATCTCTACCGTCTGGACCTCAACGCCGGCGACCTCGTCAGGCTGGCCGCCAGCACCAGCTACTACGCCCAGATGCGCCTGTTTGACGCCACCGGCAAGGAGTTGGCCAGCAACAGCCTCTTCTACTTCTACAACCCCACCCGGCTGACCTTCGTCGCACCGGCCACCGGTACCTTCTACCTCGGCATCAGCGGCTACGGCAACAGCAACTACAACCCCAGCACCGCCAACTCGGGCACCGCCAGCAGCTACACCTACGGCTACACGCTGGATCTGGAGCGCCAGCTCGCCGGTGTCTCCCACCTCGCCGGCATCACCGCCTCCGCCACCAGCGGCACGCCCACCAACGCCGACATCGCCTCCGCCAACATCGGCCAGACCATCATCCTCAACGGCAATGGCCTGCTGGCCTCCGACCAGGTCGTCTTCTCCATCCTCGACGACAGCGGCAACCTCTCCGAGCAGGCCGTCACCCCGTCCAGCGTTGCCGCCGACGGCAAGAGCCTCTCCGTCGTCGTCCCCGTGAACGCCACCACCGGCCGGGTGCGCCTGGCTCGCGACGTCGTGGGTTCCTTCCTGCAGATCGTGCC
>SCTV01000085.1 GCA_004298345.1 Patescibacteria group bacterium | reverse complement strand
GCCACCACGGCCCTGCCCAGCCACCTCGCGCTCGCATCGCCATCGGCGATCACCGCCGCCACTGCCGCGCCGATCGAGGCCGTCACCTATCGCATGTGGCTTGGCCGAGCTGTCGCCGAAGTCGTGACGGCTGACGGCACTCGCCTGGTAGATGCGAGGACTGGCGCAGCGCTGCCTGCTCCCACCGCGAGCCAAGCTGAAGCTGTCGCGCGAGCCGCCTGGCGGGGGAGCAGCGCTCAACCGAAGGCAACAGTGGCGCGGATTGAGCGTGCCAGTGCCGAATATCGGGGAGCGCTTCCCGTCTGGCGCGTTGCCTTCGCCGACCCTGATTCAACCCGCGTGTTCATCGCGGCCGACACCGGCCGGATCGCGGCAGTGAGAACCGGGACGTGGCGGCTCTATGACTTTTTCTGGGGTCTTCACATCATGGATTGGAAGAATCACGAGGACTTCAACACCCCTTGGCTGCTCGCCTTCGCGATCGGGGCGCTGGCACTTTGGGCCGGCGGGGCGGTTCTTCTCTACATGCGATGGCCAAGGCGCCGACGCCGTAACGCCGGGAACGACCCGCTGTACAGCAGGGCAACGCATGATAGATGACCACAGTTGTAGGCGGAACATGAGCATGGCTACGGCCGCTTCGCCGGGATGATCGCGGCCTTAACCCGGGGTGATACTCCCACTCACATATGAGATACGATAACATTAGACCAGTTGAAGGTGTGCTTTTGAGATCGACGAATTAAGGAGGCCGCTCGCGAAAAGTGGCCGATGCTCGCCTTTCAGGCAAGGAGGGTGAGCCGTACAGCTCACCCTCAATCGCGATGTGAGTCACCGGGTGCAGCGCAAACGCGTTCTACATTTTCGCCCTTAGTTCAGCGAGCGACTTGCGGTTCTCCACCGCAGTTTTGCGGGCCTCAGCGAGCACCTTGGGGTTTTTGGTGTGATGCTGGATCATCACAGACATGTCGATAGCGCCCTGATGGTGCGCCGCCATGCTCTTCATCCACGCCTGCCCAGGATCCGGGTCCATCATGCCCTGCATCATGTCGCGGTCCATTTTCTGCATAACCTCCATCATCGTAAGCGTGGGCTGAAGGCCGCAGATCAGGCGGCTTCGGCGATCGGTTGCTGATCTGGTCGCCAGTTCCACGGCATGAGTTCATCCCAGCTGGCGGCAGGCCAGTTGCCGGCGATCTTGGCGATAACGTCGGCAATATAGGCCTGTGGTTCGAGGCCGTTGAGCTTTGCGGTCTCGATGACGGAGTAGATGGCCGCCGCCCGATCGCCGCCTGCCTTTGATCCGGCGAACAGCCAGTTTTTACGGCCCAAAGCCACGCATCGCATGGCACGCTCCGCAATGTTGTTATCGATCTCCAGACGCCCATCATCGAGGAAGCGCGTGAGCGCCACCCAGCGCTTGCGGCCATAGGCGATTGCTTTCGCCATCTCGGACTTGGGCGAGAGGCGGCGCAGGGCATCGTCAAGTGCTTGCCGCAGATCATCAATCAACGGCTGAGTGCGATCGTGCCGGCTTCGTCGGCGGATCTCGGGTTGCTGGCCTTGAACCTCTGTCTCGATCTCATAGAGTTGGCCGATGCGTTCCAGCAGGTTGGTGGTGAGCGGCGTCGGCTTGGTGGCGTGGATGTCGAATATCTTGCGCCGAAAATGCGCCCAGCAAGCAACCTCGGTGACGCGGTTCGTGTCGTAGAGCTTGTCATAACCGGCGTAACCATCAGCCTGCAGGTAGCCGGCGAAGTTGGCCAGCTGGCGCTGGGGATGCGCACCGGTGCGATCGGTGGTGAACTCATACCAGACGAGCGAGGGGGTCGTAGCGCCGGAGCCACGATCGTCGACGGCGTAGGCCCAAAGCCTGCCGGTGGCCGTCTTGCCCCGGCCCGGATCAAGCATGGGGACAGGCGTATCGTCGGTATGGATCTTTGATGCGGTCAGGCCGACCTCGCGGATGCGACTGACGATCGGGTCGAGCAGCACGGATGCCTGTCCCACCCAGCCCGCCAGTGTCGAGCGGTCGATCTCGACCCCCTGTGCAGCCATTATCTCGGCCTGGCGGTAGAGCGGCAGATGATGGTCGAACTTGGAGACGACGACGTGGGCCAGCGTGCCGAAAGTCGCCTTGCCGCGCGCTATCGCCTTTACCGGCACGCGCGCCTGGACGATCTTCTCGCAGGACCGGCAGCTATACTTGGGCCGGATGGTCCGAACGACACGCCATTGCACTGGCACGGCATCGAGCATCTCATCGCTATCCTGCCCCAGAGGCCGCAGCGCTCCGCCGCAGTCGGGACAGGTGCAACTGCCCTGTTCGGGCTCGATCCGCTGTTCCTCCCGCGGCAGATGAGCGGGCAGCGCACGAACAGGCGACGGCCGATCAACCTCTGCCGGATCGGCCCGGCGGGCGGCGGCGACGATGGCCTCGCCTTCGAGCTCTTCGAGCGCAAGCTCAAGCTGTGCGATCTGAGTGTCGAGCTTCTCGGACGACTTGCCGAACTGCATCCGCTTGAGGCGCGCGATCTGCACGCGCAGCGTGTCGATCAGGATGTCTCGGGCAGAAATATCGGCGTGGGCGGCCGCCAAAGCAGCTTCGAGCTCGGCGATCCGAGCGTCTTTATCAGCGGTGGAAAGGCCTGCGTCCGACACCGCGATCCTATAGCGGAACAGCCGCCCCGATGCCAGTAAAAGTGCCAGAAAATGGGCGTTTTAGCCCGCGAGTGACGGGGTAAAAGTGCGTTCCGGCCGCCGCCAGTCGATGCCTTCCAGAAGCATGGAAAGCTGGGCCGCCGTCATCACCACCGAACCGGTCTTGGTCGATGGCCACACGAACCGGCCTCGGTCCATCCGCTTGGAGAAAAGGCACATGCCCTGACCGTCATACCAGAGCAGCTTCACCAGATCGCCGCGCTTCCCTCGAAAGGCGAACAGCGCACCGGAATGCGGGCTCTGCTCCAGAACCTGCTGCGTCATCACAGCCAAGCCGTCAAAACCCTTACGCATATCTGTTGCGCCGCAGGCCAGGAATATCCGCGTTGAGGGCGGCAGCGGGATCATTGCGTCAGAACGCCGATCACCCGCGACAGGGCATCGGCATCGACGGTGGCGTCCACGTTCACCCTGATGCCAGACGGCAGCTCGATGCCGATCACTCCCTCGCTGCGTGCTGCGACCGTCGGCCCGGGCAAGGCCAGTTGATCGCTGATCTGCACCTCCGCAAAGGCAGGCTCGGTCGACTTGCGCACCCCGGCGAGCTCACCGGACATCGCCTGTCGCCGCCATGTGTAGATCGAGCCGCTGCCGACGTCATGGCGTTCACAGGCCGCGCGCACGCAGCCCTCCGGGCCGAATGCATCCCGGAGCACGGCCAGCTTCTGCTCTACCGTCCACCGCCGCCGGCCTGACACCCGGCTAACGATCTCTATCCGACTACTCATACGACCGCTCGTATGAGTAGTCGCTGCGCTGCTCGCTGAATCCTCAATCTCGTCCGACACCGGCCACCCCGCTCAAAGAGCGGCAATCATCCCGGCTAATGGGCGCTGCGCAAGGCGGCCGTCAGACCCCGCTTACCCATCATCTCGCG
>SCTV01000037.1 GCA_004298345.1 Patescibacteria group bacterium | reverse complement strand
CACTTGCTCCTGGTAGACACTTGGATGGGTAGCAAGGGTATTGGTGGCAAAGAGGCGAGTGACCGACTTGAAAAGGCGGGCATTATTGTAAACAAAAATACGATCCCTGGAGAGACCCGCACGCCAGTAGACCCTTCTGGTATTCGTATAGGCTCTGCGGCCGAGACGACTCGTGGTAAAAAAGAGAAAGATTTCAAGAAAATCGCAGAGAAAATAGATAAAGTTTTGAGAGCCTAATCGGGTAGAAGCAAGATTTATGATTCAAGATTCAAGAATGGGTGCAAAAAGCGCTTCTCGAAAATCTGCTGATTTTTGAGGGAGGAACCTTCGTTCACACCCTGCAACAGATATACACGACCGTGTATATCTGTTGCAGGACGTACGCCTGCTCTTATTCGTGAATCGTAAATCCTGCTTCATGAATCTTCCTCAAAATGGTATAGTAACGTCATGATTTCAGAGAAGATACAAAAAGCAATACAGACTGCGGTGGCAAGTCTAGGTATGGAGGTGAGTGAGATAGTTCTCGAGCATCCAGGTGAGCTTTTGCACGGTGACTATGCGACCAACGTAGCCATGGCTCTTGCTAAAAAGGCAGGGGTAAAGCCAAAAGACCTCGCTGAGCAGATCGCGACAGCTATCCGTGCTCAAAATATTCCCGAAATTGCTAAAGTTGAAGTCGCTGGTCCGGGCTTCATAAACTTTCATCTCTCGCTAGCTTTTCTCGTCTCTGAAATAGCTAAAATTGTTTCCGACGCTAGCCAGTATGGTTTGAATAGAACTCTCGTGGGCAAGGTCGTGATGGTCGAATACACCAGCCCCAATCTTTTCAAGCCACTTCATATCGGTAACCTCGTCGGCAACATCCTTGGCGAATCACTCTCGCGACTACTTATTGCAAGTGGTGCTGAAGTTAAAAGAATTAATTATCCATCTGACATCGGACTGACAGTGGCCAAAGGGGTTTGGGGACTTCAGAAAACAAATGGTAATCCAAAAGATATCAAAGCTCTCGGCGAAGCATATCGAATCGGTAATACTGCATACGAAGAAGCGGGGGAGGAAAAAAAGGAAATTGAGCTTATCAACAAGGCTCTCTACGAAGATTCAAATTCTACCCTTACCACCTTGAGGAAAGAGGGTATTGCAACGTCTCTTTCTCATCTCGAGACGCTTTGTAAAAAGCTTGGCACCAAGTTTGACACACAATTTTTTGAGAGTCAGTCTGCTCCACTTGGTCGAGATATCGTGATTGAAAATACAAGTCGCGGCATTTTTGAAAAGAGCGATGGAGCAGTAGTTTATAAAGGTGAAGCAGAAGGTCTCCACACCCGAGTTTTTCTCAACTCACAAGGCTTGCCGACTTACGAAGCAAAAGAAGTAGGACTTTTTAAACTGAAGAGTGGCGCGTATCCAAATTTTAACACCTCGATCACTGTCACCGGCAATGAGCAACTCGACTTTTTCAAGGTGGTGTTTTCTGCGATTAAAAAAGTATTCAAGGAAGAAACAAAAGGAAAAGTATTGCATCATGTGCCAAACGGCTTTCTGACTCTCACGACTGGTAAAATGTCTTCTCGAAAGGGGAATGTGATTACGGGAGAGTCACTCATCGAGACTGTGCAAGATATGGTGCGAGAGAAGGTGAAAGATCGGGGTTTTGATGTGTCGGCGACAGAAACTGTAGCAGAAGCGGTGGCTATCGGTGCGATAAAATATTCTATTCTCCGACAACAAATGGGAAGTAATATTATTTTTGATTTTGAAAAGTCACTTTCTTTTGAGGGAGATTCAGGACCATATTTGCAGTACACAACCGTGAGAGGGAAGACAGTTCTCGCGAAAGCAAAAGTGGCTGGACTCATTCCATCGACCAAAAATAGTCCAAAGACGACAGGGGATGTCGAGCGACTGATCTACCGATTTCCCGAAGTGCTTCTCCGAGCGACACAGGATTATGCGCCACATCTTCTCGTCACTTTTGCTATAGAGCTCTCGGCCTCGTTTAATGCCTTTTACGCCAATCAAACCATCATCGATGAAAAGGATCCTGAGTCCCCATACCGTCTCGCTCTCACTTCTGCGGTCGTGTCAGTACTCGAACAGTGTCTCCATGTGCTCGCGATACCTCTGCCTGAGAAGATGTAATAAGACGTTTTCTATTCATCGCTTCAAAACGCTGGGGTACTGTGCTAGTATGACAAACGACAACGTGCAATAATATTGGAGAGATGGATGAGTGGTTTAAATCAACGGTTTACTAAACCGTCGTTCCCTAACAGGAACCGCGAGTTCGAATCTCGCTCTCTCCGCTGACGGCCCAAAAAGAAAGAAGTTCTTTTTGGGTAGCCGTTGCGCGAGAGGGTGGGATTCGAACGCCGGAACTCATAATTTTCAGTAGAAAATTTAGTGAGGCGGTGCCCAGACAAATTTTTTCGTCGGAAAAAATTTAGTCGCGGGAGAAATTCCCACTCTCTCCGCCAGATTGGCAACTTTGAACCCAAGTAAAATAAGGCTTCTTTTACTAAAATGAATTCATGAAAAAGCTCGTCATCGTTATTACAATATCCATTTTTCTCACAACGGCTTTTATCAATGTCCAGAGTGTTTTTGCTTCAAGCTGTAGTACATACGGGAATACAACTTATTGTGATGACGGTACGAGTTATAGCCAGTACGGAAATACCACATATGGAAGTGATGGATCGAGCTACAGCACTTACGGCAACACTACTTACGGCAACAATGGACAAAGTTGGTCTCAATATGGAAATACTACATATGGTAGCGACGGCACAAGTTATAGCCAGTACGGAAATACCACATATGGAAGTGATGGAAGTTCCTATAGTACTTATGGCAATACAACATATGGTAGTGGAAATACCTACAGTAGCTGCCCAGCCCATTCTTCCAAAGATTCGCTGACGGGCAAGTGTTCTTGCGATTACGGATACAGCGTTAATTACGACAAGACGAGCTGTACATATACCGGAACCTATACTCCTTCGACAACTCCTGCTTGTCCGCTTAATTCTTACGCAAACTCATCCGGTAAGTGCACATGCAATTACGGCTATGTAGTGAGTGCAAGTGGGTCAAGTTGCGTATACCAAAGCACCAGCTATCCAAACACTCCAACTTATTCGGCATCTCAAAATACTTGCCCCCTCAACTCGCACACGTCGACTACAGATTCAACTATGTGCCAATGCGATGCTGGATACCAGCCTAATGCAACGAAAGACGGTTGCTCTATCGCTCCAGTAAAATCTAATACCCAAGTTTGTCAGGATTCCTTTGGAATAAATGTCGATTGGGACGGTACAAAAGCCGTGAACGGAGAGCTAAATTGTAATTGCAAAACCGACTATATGTGGAATACCAGCAGAACCGCATGTATGCTAGCGCCGCCCACTCAAACACCTGATCCGATAATTCCTCTAACCCCTAAAATTTCAACCCCAACACCACCTAAGACAGAGATCAAGATAGTTGCTCCTTCCCCATCCATCAAAAAAGAAATAAAGACTTCTGGTGTTAAAGCAGAACTCAAAGAGGCGACTACCACTAAGTCTAGTTCAGAGGCAGAAAAGGAGGTACCTTGGTATAAGAAAATATTTGGTTGGCTATTTTGATGTATGGTAATGCAATGGTTTAAAAATATTATAGAAAAAGTAAATGTTGCTCTAAATTTTAATAGAGTAAATTCACCGAACTTAAAAATTAAAACTTATATTGAAAATAATGCCGAACAAGTCGGAACACAGATTGGTCAAGTCAATATTCAACAAGGACTCTCATACACAGAAGCGAAAGATCTGATTGTATCTGTTATCGATCAAAAAATGATTGCTTTCAA
>SCTV01000005.1 GCA_004298345.1 Patescibacteria group bacterium | reverse complement strand
TCGTAAAAACAGCCAAAAAACAAGGGCAAACCGCACTTGCACTCACTGATGCGGGTAATCTCTACGGTGCTATTGAGTTTTATAAAGCCTGCAAAAAAGCTGAAATAAAGCCTATCATCGGTATCGATGCGTATGTCGCTGTGCGCACCCGAAAAGACATGCAGGCCGGCGTCGACAACCGTCGTGCTCGCCTCATCTTACTCGCCAAAAATCTCGAGGGCTACAAAAATCTCATCCAACTTGTCACCAAATCACACCTCGAAGGTTTCTACTATAAACCCCGCATCGACACCGAGCTCATCGAAACACATCCACAAGGTCTCGTCGCTATCGCCCCGTCTTTTTCTAGCGAAGTTAGTCTCGCCCTAAAAAATCGTGATGTCGAAAAAGCTAAGGCAAAAATAACCTGGTACAAAAAAATGTACGGTGTAGAAAACTTCTTTATCGAAATCACCCATCATCCTGAAATCGACGGTCACGAAGCCCTCATGCAACAGCTCTTGAAACTCGCTCGCGAAACCAATACCCCCATAGTCGCCGCACACGATGTCTATTATATAAATGCCAGCGACAGGTCGGCTCGAGATACTCTGATGCTTGTAAACACTCATGGTGATGTCTCTGACCGCATCTCGGACAATGATGACGAAAATTTTTCCTTCCTATCGGGAGAAGAAATGGAAACGCTGTTTAAAGATGAACCGGATGCTATCGAAAATACAGTAAAAATTGCGAACTTCTGCAACCTAGAGCTCGAGCTCGGCAAATGGGTCTTCCCTGACTATAAAGTACCGAGCGGTCTTTCTTATGACGATGAGCTCCGTCGACTTGTGTACGAAGGTCTCCCAAAAAGAAAAGTTGAAAAAACTGATGAAGTAGAAAAACGCGTTGAATACGAACTCTCGGTCATCAAAGCAAAGGGTTACGCCCCGTACTTTCTCGTGGTGTCTGACCTACTTCACTTTGCTCACGACAATCACATCCTCACCACCATTCGAGGTTCGGTGGCAGGCTCTATGGTCACCTACCTTGCAGGAATTACCAATGTAAATCCGATCGAGTACAAGCTCCCCTTTGAGCGATTTTTGAATCCCGAACGACCGTCGGCACCGGATATCGACATGGACTATGCCGACAACCGCCGAGACGAAATGATTGAGTATGCCAAGAAAAAATATGGCGCTGATCGTGTGGCCCAGATAGGTACTTTTGGTACGATGGCAGCCCGCGGAGCCGTGCGCGATGTGGCACGAGCGATGGGATTCCCGTATGACGTCGGAGACCGTATTTCTAAATTAATACCTATGGGTGCTCAAGGTTTTCCAATGACTATCGACCGTGCTATAGAAGAAGTGGCCGAGCTCAAAGAAATTTATGAAAAAGAAGCTGATGTCAAAAAGATTATCGACATGGCAAAAAAGATTGAAGGTTGTGCTCGACATATCTCTGTCCATGCTGCCGGCGTGGTGATTGCTCCAAGGCCACTGACCGATTTTACTTCGCTTCAGTATGATACCAAAGGTGAAAATAAAATCATCACCCAATTTGACATGCACGCCGTCGAAGATGCTGGTCTTCTCAAATTTGACTTTCTCGGTATCAAAAACCTCTCCATCCTCGCTGATGCCGTCGAGCGTGTAAAAAAGATTGAAAATATAGATGTTGATATCGAAAACGTGCCCCTCGAAGATGCAAAAACTTTTGCCATGCTTGCAAAGGGAGAAACTGCTGGACTTTTCCAGCTCAATGGCGCCGGCATGACCAAATTTCTCAAAGAGCTTCGCCCGAGTACTATCCACGACATCAATGCGATGGTGGCACTCTATCGACCAGGACCGATGGAATGTATCCCTCAGTACATCGAGCGAAAACACAATCCGGAACTCGTAAAATATCTCGACCCGCGCATGAAAGAAATTTTGACACAATCATACGGAGTGATCACCTATCAAGACGACGTCATGATGATTGCGATCAAGCTCGGTGGATACTCGTGGCTCGAGGCAGACAAGCTCCGCAAGGCGATGGGTAAAAAGATTCCAAAAGAAATGGAAGAGCAAAAAGGCAAACTTCGCGAGGGACTTTTAAAAAACGGTATGAGCGAGAAGAAAGCCGACACACTCTGGAAACTCATCGAACCTTTTGCTGCGTATGGATTCAACAAAGCTCATGCTGCCTCGTACGGTCGTGTCGCCTATCAGACGGCATACATGAAGGCTAATTTCCCCACCATCTATATGTCTGCCGTGCTCACTGCCGACTCTGGAGATGTAGAGAAAATTTCAGAATTTATCACCGAATGTAAACGCATGGAGATCCCCGTTTTGCCACCGGATGTCAACGAAAGCTTTAGCCAGTTTACCATCGTCAAAGGCGACAACACGCCGGCAAATCCCGATCGTATCCGTTTTGGATTGGTGACAATCAAAAACTTTGGCCAAGGTATCGCCAGCGCCATTATTGAAGAAAGAAAGCGTGGAGGTAAATTTAAATCCCTCGCTGATTTTCTCGACCGAGTCAAAGACAAAAATTTAAATAAAAAATCTCTCGAGGCCCTCGTGAAAGCTGGAGCGATGGATTCTTTTGGTGAACGAGGCTCGATGCTCGGCAACATGGAACAACTCCTCGCCTACAACAAAGAAAAAGGTAAAATGCCCGACAATCAAGACTCTCTTTTTGGTCTCATGGCTGATCATTCGAGCGTACCGACCCTACGTCTTGTTGAAGTCCCCCCAGCCTCTCCTGCCGAAAAACTGATTTGGGAAAAAGAACTCCTCGGTCTCTATATCTCTGGCCACCCACTCGATAAATACCGTGATGTGTTTGCAAAAAGAGATGTGGTGATAAAGACCATCAAAGATGCTCCGAAAGAAGGTCAGATAGTGGTGCTCGCGGGTATTATAGAAGAAGCAAAAATCATCGCCACTAAAAAAGGTGACAACATGATGTTCCTCCGCCTCGCAGATTTTACTGGCTCACTTGAGGTGGTGGTATTCCCTCGTGTCTTTGCCGAAGCAAAAAGTTTCCTCGCCACTGAATCCTGTGTCGCTATCAAAGGCAAGGTCTCTCTGCGCAACGGCGAAGTGAGCTTCCTCGCTGAAAAAATAAAGAAGTTGACATAGTTTCAAAGAGGAGTATTCTGAGAAAAGCACGTTCTCAACCAAACAAACAACTGGGGGGCCGACAAATGCCGAAACCAGACTTTTCCAAATGTCTAAGCAACGAACAGTTTGCGGAATACCTTGCCAACCAAAGGGCTGGTGTCGTCCTCGGTGATCTAGATGACCATATCGAAGGATGTGGTATCTGCAACGGCCGATGGTTTTTCATCAAGAGAATCAAAGGTTCGACCGCAGAAGAGATCCTTGCCAACTGGCCCAAAAGCAAGCCAAAAGACCGCGCACGGGCGATAAGGTTTGCAAGGACTCTCACGAAACCCAAAAGACGACGAGGTGATGAGGAAGAGGAATAAAAAAAGACTTCTCTACCTGTGCTTCAAAAGAGCACTTTTTATTTAGATGCGGCTTGGTTATTTACTCATTCTACAAATCTCCTCAAAATGTTTTTCTAAAAGTGGCTGTATCGAAAGTCGGCTTCCCACTTGTGCGACAGGAACACCTTTCAGACGAGGATTGGCTTTAATAAGAGAAATCGAAACAGGATTTTTAAATTTCTCCGCAAAAGCTACGTCTACTTGCATCCAAATTGGATTTTCTTTGGTAGATTTTGGATCATAGTGATCATCTTTTGGATCCAGAGCAGTCGCATCGGTATATGAAGGGCTGGTAACTTTTGCCACACCAACAGCGGAGGGTGGATTGGCACTCGAATGATAAAAAATTACCAAATCCCCCACCTTCATCCCATCGCGCATAAAATTCCTCGCCTGATAATTCCTCACCCCACCCCACGCTGTCTTTTTATCTCGCTTCAAATCATCTATCGAGTAGCACGTTGGCTCACTTTTTATCAGCCAGTAATTTTTCATTAAAATAGTATAGCAGATTGACACTCTGTCTACACCTGCTAGTGTAAGTAAGGATTTTGAAAGATTTCAACCCTCAACGCTCATTACCAACACATGAACCCGACCATGAACGCTCTCATAGCGACGTTGGGTGGGCCATACTCCTACTCACACCTCGCCGCCCTCAAGTGGGCAAAAAAGCACACAGAGAAAACTGGGGTCAAATGCGAAATCATTTTGACCGATACTATCGGAGACGCCTTCGCCCTACTCCTCGAAAGAAAGGTGGATTTTGCCATCTTACCAAACGAAAACAGCACTGTCAGTCGAGTGACCGACTTTACTCGCTGTCTGACACAGATCAAGGCACTTGGTCCGTATGCCGTGGACCAGCTCTGGCTTCAGATTCGCATTTGTTTGATGGTTCCTCAGGGCATGCCCCATGGAATTACTATCAAGCATGTGCTTGGACGAGAAGAGGCTCTTCGACAGTGTAGTGGCTCATTGAAAACAATGGGGCTTACAAAAACAACCAGCACAACGAGCAATGCTTCCGCCGCTGAGCTTGTAGTAGCACATCCAGAGTTCCAAAACGCGGCTATCGGACCAGAGGAGCTTGCTCATCATCACGGTATGTGGATTTTGGCGAGCAATATCCAAGACGACAAGGATGGCAACTGGACCCAGTTTACCGTTTTTGGATACAGCCAGACCGCGCCGACCGGAAACGACGAGATGATGATGCTTTTCAAGGTCGCCAATGTGAAAGGGGCCCTCTGGAAAGTTCTGACCGTTCTGAAACTAGTCGGCTCAAACATGTCCTCGATTCATTCTATCCCCCAAGGTAAAAATGATGAAGGATTTGTGTATGAGTTCCAGGTTCAGTTTTCGGGCCATGTCAGAGATCGTCGGATCAAGCTGGCCCTCTGGCTGATCAGGCGATTCTGTGCCACCAACGTTCGGGTGATCGGATCGTTCCCCGCCAGCAGGTAGTCTTCTACCTGCTTTTTTATTTCCTTTGACTTTTTCTGTCTGAAGAGTAGTATTCCATTAGCAACATCAACCCGCTCATTTCCATCTGTTTTCAAATCATGCATCCACTCACTCTACAGAAAGCTGTCTCAACGACAGACCTCGGTTACTGGGGAAGGAAAAGCACTCTGACAGTCGAGCCATACCACTTGTCTGGTTTCTACTGGCGCAACGGTCGTGGTGTCTCACTCATCAGACCAAGCATTACTGAGTTCAACTTCCGACGACTACGTCTCTCTCTGCCACCACACAAGCTCGAAGTTTTTGAGCACATCCTGCCGTTGTGGTTTACCGGACTAACTGGTGTGACGATCTCATGCACAGGAGCTTGGCCACCCTACGATGGATCG
This sequence comes from Patescibacteria group bacterium, assembly GCA_004298345.1. Taxonomy (GTDB): domain Bacteria; phylum Patescibacteriota; class Minisyncoccia; order Phycocordibacterales; family PALSA-1337; genus SCTV01. The sequence goes on along the minus strand of SCTV01000005.1, from coordinate 9,996 downwards.
GTCATGCCACTGTGGCGCGAAGTCTATCCGCAGTGCGTCCCTGACACCACGAGAAGATTGCCCCGCTACACGGTCAGTCAGGCGGTCTTCTTTGGCTACAACAAGCCGAGAAATGGTCAGAGAGCTTATACTCAAATCCTTCCATCACGTGATGGAATGCTTACCCTCAAGGTAAGCATTGATTACCGGGGTCTCGGCAAGATAGAGCGCACCATCGTCCTACCAGACGGAGGAGCACTCGAGAAAATCTTTGCTGCACGACCTCAGGGCTGGCCAAAGTCCGCATATCCTCTGGCGAGGCTCGCCTCACTTGTGGGTTTGCCTCATCGCCGCAACATGTGTTGGCCTCAAGACATGAGAAGTGTCGAAGCAACGCTGAATGAGTTTGTGCTCCATCGAGTGCTCGATCTTCTCGGAGGTCTAGCACCGCTCTGTGGTGACGGGCTCTTCGTAGGTGAAGTCACCTCGCACTGTTCCGGACATCTCGCAGACTGGCATGTGGTGAAAAAGGCTCAGCACCTACTCGTGCAAGTCTAGTCGTTTCTACCCCCCTGGTTTTACCAGGTTTTTATTTAAAAATGGAAAAGTAACCTGGTACTAAGGCATATTTGGTTCAAAGGCTAAACTAGATTTAATCGGCTAAACACTCGTGTTTAGCCGATTAAATCTAGTGTGAAATCTCCCCGAAAATTGCAGTAGCAATTTTCGGGGAGATTTCACACTCATTCATGAATCTTGAATCCCCGTAGCAGAGAATACTCGCTACAGGGCAGGCATAAATCTTAGTTCTACTTAAAATTGACACCCACCAAATACCGTGATAACATGCACCTCGGCTCTGTTCCTTGATTGTATAGAGGAATTGAGAAAAAATTCATACGGTAAACGTCGGTCAACCAAATAAATTGCTTGAACAACACAAGTGCAATAATACTTGCTCCGCCTGGTGGTGGTAAGACCACCGCTGCCACAAAGCTCCAACAAGCGGGTTTTCGTGGGTTTGTCATGAGCGACCAACTCAAAACAGTGATGGCTCAAGAGCCCGAGAAAGCCAGTATCATCAAAGCATGCATGGATGGGGGCATTTACGTTCCCGACAGCATCATCCTGCCAGTGTTGAAAAGTGTCACAGACGGCATGGAGCATCAAGCGCCCCACCTGCTCACACTCGACGGACTTCGAACGTTCCGGCAGACACAGTTTATTCTTACCTGGTTGAAACAGCACGAGTTCACCGTATTCGCCTTCGACATCACCTTTGACACACCAGACCTCAAGATCTGTGAGGAACGGATGATCAACCGTGGAAGAGAAGGGGAAACGCCAGACGTGATGGCAACCCGGTTCGATGAATACCGCACCTACTACCCCGGTGTTGCAGAATTCTTGAGATGGGAGCTCGAGAAGCAATATGTGGACATCTCGGGCTTACTCGATCCCACTCAAAAATTCGAGAAGATGTGGCGGACAATGTTTGGCGACATTCCCTTCTGCCCGCCTCAACCCACCACCTCTCCCACCAGCGCGCCTGTCACACCCACGTGACTTGCCCGCTTTTTTATTTCAATGAGCAAGAGGCGCGTAGATATGTACTCATATATCAGTGTTCGAGTCGAAGTGGAAAAAAGCTTTGCTTATTTTAGAAAGACTTTACAATACCAAAACTATCAACTATAGTAGCTTTTGAATGAAAACTTACTCCACCCAGTTTCGGGTCGAGGCAGAGCACCTTGATAGCGGGAATCATGCAAATTGGCTTATCCAGTTCAAAGTCGCACAAAACGTTCATTTTGCTTTCCGAGAACTACTCGATATCGGTCTAGAAAGACTGAAAGAAAAGCATGAACTTTTCCTAGTAATGCGCACTGTCAAAGATGTCACCTTTCACAGACAACTGCGATTGGACGATCTCGTTGGTATCCACATGACCATGTGGGTCTCGAGCCGCACCACCCTTGAGTTCCGATGCTGTTTTTACACTGGGGAAAAGCTCGCGACAGAAATGAGTTGGATAATGCCGCTCGTTTCCACAAAGACCGGTCGGCCATGCAAGATCCCATCCTGGATGATTGATACCATCGGTGCTGATAAACCCGAAGCGTCTCCTCACACACCTGCTGAAAAGTAGGTTTTTTATTTATCAATCTATCGTATTGAATTATTTCACCCGAAAATTTACTAATTTTCGGGTGTCTCAAAATTTTGTCCACCAAAGAGGAGGCTTCGCAAGGCGGGTAGCCGAGACTTGAGAGAATTTTTCACCAGAAAAATACCCGTACTCCTCTTTGGTGGACAAAATGAAGCCTTAATGCTATTATGTTACCCCAAGGCCTTCGGGCTCTATTTTTAATTATATGGATATACGAAACATTGCAATTATCGCTCACGTGGACCACGGCAAGACCACCCTTACCGATGCTATTTTGAAGCAAACTGGTTTTGCCAAAGAAGGTGTTTCTATGGATAGCAACAAGCTCGAACAAGAAAGGGGCATCACTATTTACGCAAAAAACGCGTCTGTTGAATACAAAGGTACCAAAATCAACATTGTCGATACCCCAGGTCACGCCGACTTCGGCTCAGAAGTAGAGCGAGTACTCCGTTCTATCGATACCGTGCTCCTCATCGTCGATGCTCAGGAAGGTCCGATGCCTCAGACTCGTTTCGTACTCAAAAAGTCTCTCGAGCTCGGCCTCAAGCCAATCGTCGTTTTAAACAAAATCGACAAGCCAGCCGCTCGACCAAAAGAAGCCCATGACGAAATCCTCGAGCTCTTTATTGAGCTTGGTGCAAACGACGAACAACTCGATTTCCCTTATGTCTATGCCATCGGCCGACAAGGTATTGCAAAATACAAACTCGAGGATGACAGCAAAAATCTCGACCCTATTCTCGATACCATTCTTGCCAAAGTTCCACCATCTAAAAAAGACCTTTCTGCTCCGCTTCGGGCACAGTCTTTCAACCTCGGCTATGACAATTTCCTAGGAAGACAGGCTATCATCCGTGTCTACGAAGGTATTATTAAAACTGGCCAAACCGTCTTTGCAAAAACCAATTCTGGCACACTTCACAGTGGTAAAATTACTAAAATCCTCGCCTTTGATGGTCTCGACCGAAAAGAAGTGCCTCAAGCAGAGGCTGGTGACATTGTGATCATCTCCGGCCTTCCAGATATTTATATCGGAGAAACTATTTGTGAAAAAGCCGATCAGGAAGCTCTTCCTGCTATTGCGATCGACGAGCCGACTATTTCCCTCACCTTCCTTGTAAACAATTCCCCATTTGCAGGACGTGAAGGAAAGTTTCTCACTACTCGACAAATCCGTGACCGACTCGAAAAAGAACTCGAGATCAACGTTGGTCTCAAAGTAGACTTTGGCGCAAATGATACATTTAAAGTATTCGGCCGAGGCGAGCTACACATTTCTATTCTCCTTGAAAACATGCGACGAGAAGGTTACGAGCTCCAAGTCTCTCAGCCACAGGTAATTATTAAAGAAGTGGATGGTGTCAAAACTGAGCCATTTGAAGAACTCACTGTGGACGTACGTACTGAGCACGCTGGTGCTGTTATCGAAAAGATTGGCAAGCGCAAAGGTATTATGACTGACATGCGAGAGCGAGATGGTATTTCTCGAATACTTTTTGAAATTCCAACACGAGGATTGCTCGGCTACCGAGGGCAGTTTGTGATCGATACCAAAGGCGAAGGTATTATGTCTTCTCGGGTGATTGGATTTAAGGAATATGTCGGAGAAATCAACAAGCACGAAACAGGCTCAATGATTTCTATGGAAAGTGGCAAGGCGCTTGCATTTGCACTTTGGAATCTCCAGGAACGAGGGGTACTATATATCAAGCCGACCGATGAAGTCTACACTGGTATGGTTGTGGGTAACGTAACAAAAGGTGACGAGATGACTGTAAACCCGACAAAAGGTAAACAACTCACCAACATGCGAGCTTCTGGATCAGACGAAAGTATTTACCTCACTCCAGCATGGGAGCTTACTATTGAACGCGGTCTCGAGATCATGCACGAAGATGAATATCTCGAAATCTGTCCGAAAAGTGTACGACTCCGCAAGAAATTTTTGACGGATACGGATAGAGCAAAGGCGAAGAGGTAATTATGAAGTGAAAACAGAAAGAATCCCCCGATTTTCTACTGAAAATCGGGGGATTCTTCTTTCTACCAAAAAATATAAAACAGCTCTATAGAGCCACCCCAAACGGCTCATTAGCTTAATGAGCCGTTTAAACCCAGCTCCTGGCCTGTAACGAGTTTTGCTAAACTCGTTATCTGCGTCGCCTTAGCTCCTTGAGCCGTTTAGATCTGTACCAACAAAATAAAAAGTCGGAAAATCCGACGAGGGAAGACAAGTATCTCAGAACACCACTCCTGCCCATTCCCATTTACTGGGCGTACCTAAGGTAACTGGGTCAAAAGACATGTTGATGTCCTTTGGATTGATACCTGCTTCGATAAAATGTCTCGGATCGTATCGAAACGCTCCCGACTGCCAGACTCCTTTGTGCCGGAGACTCCCGAGTGAGAAGATCTTGTATTCCTTCTCGTGTCTCACCTGCTTTTTACAACGCCTGCAATATGTAAACTTGAAAACGACAAAGAGCATATCGTCCCCAACAAGCGTGTTCTCAACGGCACCAACATGATCTTTACGTGTCCTTGGACACATGATGATCACGCGATCGACCTTCATACTCTGACAATGAGAACAGCGACGCTCCCACGCCTTACGACGACGGTAATGCACACACCCTGCTGCCCCAGCGAGACAGGCGCAACCAACCACCATCATTAGAATCTCATTCATAAAAAATAACTCCGGCGTTTATACTACAATATTTGAAGAGTAAAGTCAAATTTATAAAAATTCGTTATTCACAACTTACGGTTCACAAGTAGGTCAGGAATCATACATCAGCTATAGCTGATGTATGATTAAAGATTATTTCATTGCTTCTGATGTATCGTACTTCCCCACTTTGGTCCTTAAAATACTTAGAGCTAATGCCGGCTGACCAAGTTTTTTGCCAAGCTCATGAGCAATAGAGCGAATATATGTCCCACTTCCGCAAGCAATTTTTATCTTTACCACTGGAAACTTTTCATCCGCTCGACGTGAAGCAAAAAACTTTTTCCATTCAGCAATAATGTTTTCCTGTCTAAAATCTCCTTGTACCAGAGAGATATTTATAAGTATTCGAGATTTGAGAGTCTCCGCTAAAAAATTCTCAACGGATACCACTTCCGCACTGTATACCTTTACCTCACGACTTGGGATATCCTCATCTCTTAACTCACCATCTTTTGCAAGCTGAAAAAGTTGTTTGCCATTTAAAGTCTTTGATGAAAAAGGTGGATATTTTTGTGTGTAAGTACCCACAAATGTTGCCAGGTGCGACTCAAGAAGAGCCCGCGCCGGTGTACTCACCGGCGCGGGAGCCACCTGTCCAATCCCTCCTTCTTCGCTTTTGAAAAGCTCCGGCGAAACCATACCTAACACATCATACGTATCCGTCCCCACGCCCAAAAGTACCTCACACTCATACTCTTTATCCAGCCCAAGATATTTTTTCCTTTCCTTATTTTCCTCACCCACCATGACAAGCATCACCCCCTCCGCCATCGGATCAAGTCTTCCTGCATAAGACAGTACCACATCTTTATATTCTGGCTTCGTCTTTCTCAACGCATCCAAACATTGCAACGGTGTCTCCCCCAGTTTTTTATACAAACAAAGCATTGGTTTAAAATAAAAAGCCAACTCTCCAAAAGAATTAGCGTCGGTTATCGGGAATGAGAATAAACTCACCATGGACAGTAACCCTCTTTCCATCTGAGTCAGTGAAATGCATCCCGCCGTTGTCCAGAAAATAGGGGTCTGTCACACCCTTCCACTTTCCGATACTGACGCCCCCGGAATATAGTTCGACCGAGTGGGTATTTGCCTTCGAGGCTGCTTCTCTCGCCTCAGCTCGGTCAATAATCGCCGAGATACGGCCAAAACAGAAAAAGATGACTCCGGTCGCCAAAATAAGCACCAATGCAAACTTTTGCCAAAACTTCATAACTACATTTACTCGGTTTTGTCTGGGTACCACGGCTTCCTTTCAAGCCACCCATCCCATACTGGGAAGTTTTTTCCAAAGAGCGGTCCGAAACACTTGATAGTCCCGAACCTTATTCAATTACAATTATACACCCATTGGTACTATTTGTCAATGATACTTTTTGTTTCGTAAAAGCCATTACTTTGCTAGAATACACCTATGTCTGAAAAAGAATCCAAAGCTAAAAAGATATCGACCGAAAGTTATAAGGGTGTCCGCGATTTTTACCCTGCCGAGATGGCCGTGCAAAATCACATTTTTAATACTTGGAAACAAGTAGTAGAAAGGTTTGGCTATCAAGAATACAACGCGTCAGTACTCGAGCCGGCTGAACTCTACCGTGCAAAATCCGGCGAAGAGCTAGTAAACGAGCAAACATACACTTTTACAGACCGAGGAGATCGAGAAGTCACACTGAGACCAGAAATGACCCCAACCGTCGCCCGTATGGTAGCAGGTAAAAAGCGCGAGCTTTCGTTTCCCCTCCGCTGGTATTCTATTCCAAATCTTTTCCGTTACGAACAGCCCCAGCGTGGTCGCCTCCGTGAACATTGGCAACTCAACGTAGACCTCTTTGGTGCAAAGTCTCTCCAAGCCGAAGTAGAGGTTATTTCTCTTGCGGTAGAAATTTTGCGAGCTTTCGGTCTCAAAGATCAACAGTTTGCAGTACGAATAAACAATCGCAAGATTGTAAACTTTGTCATGAACGAAGTTCTTGAGCTTTCAGAGGATAAGGCGCACGCTCTAGCCAAGCTCATCGACCGAAAAGCTAAAATGCCCGCAAGTGAATTTGCGGAAAAAGTCGAGGCACTCGTCGGGCTCAAATCTGACCTCTTTAAAGAGCTCATCAATTCTCAAAACTTCGAAAACTTTATCTCTATCCTCCCTGTCCCAATGCGTACCTACGAAGGTATCGTCGAAACAAAGTCTGTCATAGAAAATCTTGAGAAACTCGGTATTACAAATGTGATCTTTGATCAAACTTTGATGCGAGGCTTTGACTATTATACCGGTACTATTTTTGAAATATTTGACACCAATCCAGACAATCGCAGATCAGTCTTTGGTGGTGGACGCTACGACGACCTCCTCGCTATTTTTGGCCAGGAAAAAGTGCCGGCAGTGGGCTTTGGTGCCGGTGATGTGGTTATGAAAGACCTTCTTGAGACCTATGGACTCCTCCCAGCCGAAACTTCTAAAACTCGACTGTATATCGCCATTGCCGATGATGGTGCCACCGCTTTTGCCCAAGACCTTGCCCAGTCACTCCGCGAAGCAGAAGTCTCTGTCTCTCTCGACTACTCAGGTAAGAAAATAGGCGACCAAGTAAAATATGCTGACAAAAATAAAATCCCTTTTGTGACCGTTATCGGAGCAGACGAGGTCAAATCCGGCAAATTCAAAATCAAAAACATGGCAACCGGAGAAGAAAAAGTTGCGATTGAGAAAGAAATCGTAGAAATAGTAAAATAAGCAATCGGTTAAAAATAAAAAGCAACACTCAGGTGTTGCACTAACGCCGAAAGACAAGAAAGAAACCCGCACAAGCCAAGGTTACAACCACACCCACCCAAAACATCGTCATCGTGGCATCTTTTCCAAGCATTGGTGCCCGAAGCAGTGTTATCTGGATGTTCACCAGATTAGATGCTAGAAAATAGACGATGATCGGGCCGTGATTGTGTCCAAGTGCCCAGAGTTGCTTTATGATCGGTGCCGAAGTCATCGTGCCGGGAGTAATGACACCCGCAAAAATGACTGCGAGCATCCCCCGAGTGCCCGAGAGCACTTCGCGCATGTTATCCATGTATCTGGCGATCAGGGCATTGGCCTGACCAGTCACAAGGAACATCAACGCAATGAGAGGGAGCCAGCCAACAATCATCTTTCCTGTTTCTTTGAGACCAGCCAACACCAGCTCACTCTTGCCAACCTTGAAGTTGACGACCATCAGAGCCGACCCGACTACGAGCATTGGCCCATACATGAGTAGCACAGTTTTCATGATCTTTTGTCTGTTTTTTGAAATTAAATGTTGAGAACTACCGGACGTGAATATATCATAAATATACCCATATAGTCAAGTATACTGAGTATATACCCATCTGATATACTTTGCTGACACTTGCAATAGAAAAAACATGAGAAAAATTATTTTTGACATTGAAACAAAGAATCTTTTTGAGGAAGTTGGTAGCAATGATCCTGCCGCGCTCGATATTTCAGTCATTGGCATCTACGATTCAAAGACCGACACCTACGCCGCATATACAGACAAAGAGCTCAAACAAGTTTGGCCTATTATCGAAAGTGCGGACGTGCTGATCACCTACAACGGTGATCATTTTGACATTCCCCTACTCAATAAATACTACCCGGGTGATCTGAGTAAAATAAAAAGTCTTGATCTACTCGTAGAAATACGCGCAGTGCTCGGCCGACGACTCAAGCTCGACTCAGTGGCTGAAGCTACTCTTGGTAAAAAGAAAATCGGCCATGGTCTCGAAGCTGTTGAGTGGTACAAACAAGGCGAAATAGAAAAAATAAAAAAGTACTGTCTCGAGGACGTAAAAATTACCAAGGAAGTCTATGAATACGCTCTCGTAAATAGCCACCTCAAGTACAAAGACAACGGTGAACTCAAACAGATCAAGCTCGACACCTCAAAATGGCAGGACAAAAAAGAAAGCGCTCTGACGTTTACTCTGCCATTCTAGACCCCCGCTATTTTTATAGCCCCGTATAAAACAAGTACTCCCAAAATAGTGGCCAATGTCGTCCAATACGTCGGATGTCGATGATGACTCTCAGGAAGCAAATCGCTCGCGCCGATATATAAAAAGAATCCACAAAAAAGTGCAAGTAAAATAGCGAGAAATGACTCGGGTACGCTAAATAACATCGTAGAGAGAATACCAAGTACCGGAGCGAGAGCATCGAGCGTGAGCCATTTGAATGCCTCTTTTCGAGTACCGCCATTTTTTAATATCAGGCTCACGGTATTTATACCATCAGAAAAATCGTGTACCAACACCGCAATAGTCACAATAGCCCCCACCGCTTCTGATACTTGGAATGCGAGACCGATAGCCACACCATCAAGAAAGCTGTGTACGGAGAGACTACCGGCACCAAGTCGGCCGCGGTGGTTTTCATTTTCGCAATGTTCATCAGCGTGACTATGTCCGACCACAAAACGGTCGAGAATCATGTACAACATAAAACCGAGAGCGATAATGCTCGTGATAACAGAGACATCAAAAGAACCTTTGGAAAGCTCAATCGCTTCCGGCAGAAGATCAAAAAAAGCTACGCCAATCACCGCTCCAGCACTAAAACCGAGTACTAGATGCAGCTTGTCGTGGTACTTGAGAGCAAACAGACCTCCCAAGAGAGTACAGACCAGAGCTGCGACAGCAATAAGTATAATCATGCCTTGATTATAGCATAAAATGAGAGAACTTACAATCCCGCCAATCCGTCCGTCGAGTTGCTTCCATATAAAATGTGTTATACTAGACTCACTAAATTTAAAAACATGAATATCATAAACACCCCAGATTCCAATATTCCCCCGGTCACACCTGGACAAAAAGAAAATATTCTCACCGTGCCGATGGCTATTATTATCGCCGGACTCCTTATTGCCGGAGCACTCTACTATAGTAAGCGCCCAGCTTCGGTACCAACCCCCACAAAAGAAGATGTGACTATTAAATCAGAAGAAGTAAATATTAATCCGGTGACAGAAGCTGATCATATTCTCGGTAATCCGAGTGCACCGATCAAAATTGTCGAGTTCTCTGACCTCGAATGTCCGTTTTGTAAAATGTTCCACCCAACCATGAAGCGTAT
>SCTV01000091.1 GCA_004298345.1 Patescibacteria group bacterium | reverse complement strand
CCGACTGATATGTAGGGCTGCGCTGTCAAGGGCAGGGTGAGGCGCCCGTCGTGGATGCCTCCTCGGCGGGCGCCTCGTGCTTCGCTGCTGGTCGGGCTGGCGAGCGTGTCGGTGTCGACGCGCGGTCAGACTGATATGCGCGGGTTGGTTACCGCAGGACGGTGGTTCGGCTGGAGCGGGGACCGCGTGTCTAGAGTCGAGCGTCGCCCGGTTGGGGCCCGGACTGCTCATAGTCGGATCGCGGGTCGCTCCACGCGCTGTCACCAGCCTGATGTGGGCAGCGGAGCAGTTCTTAGGGTCAGTCCTCCATGACTGCCAGGGACCAGCACCAGCCTGCGAGCTCGCGGGCGATCGCGACGTTGGCGATGGTGCCGCGCTTGCGGCGGTCGATGAACTTGACCCACCGGTGGTGCAGTCGCCGGTTGCCCTCGTCGCCACGGACCCGAGCGGCAGCTGGTGCCAGGTCCCAGCGCTCGCGCATCGTCTTGCCGACGGTGTAGCGGGGCCGGTGGTGCCAGGCAGCCTCCACCAGCAGTCGGCGGGCGTGTCCGTTGCCGGTCTTGGTGACTGATCCTTGCGACCTGGACTGGCCGGAGGAGTGCTCGGAGGGCACCAGGCCGACGAACGATCCGATCGTGTTGCCGGTGAAGCGGTGCCAGTCGCCGATCTCGACCGCAAGGGCGAACGCCGTCAGGGTGCCCACCCCACGCAGGCAGCCCAACCGCCGCACGAGCGGGGTGAACTCGCTGTCGGCGGCCATCTCCTCGATGGCGGCATCAAGCCGGTCCCGGCGCGCCTTGGTCACAAGCACCGTCTCGTAGTCGGAATCGGACGCCAGCCGGGTCGCGCGAGCAGCGAGTTGCGGAAGCGCCTCGGTGCGCAGCCAGGTGTCGTGCTTGCCGGTCCATGCGTTGCCGCCGTAGTAGACGATCCCGTGACGTAGCAGCAGCTTCGACAGCCGGTGCCGGGCCCGCATCAGATCGCCGCGGCAATCCTCGCGGGCCCGGACCAGGTCACGAGCGGCCTCCTGGTCGACGGTCGGGATAGCGACCGGGGTGATCTCGTCGAGTCGCAACAGACGGGCCAGATGGACCGCGTCCTTGGAGTCGGTCTTGACCCGATCCCCGGCCGGCTTGTGCAACTTGCTCGGCGCGAGGACCTCACACCGCAGTCCGGCAGCGCTCAGGTGCCGGTAGAGCCCGAAGCCGGTCGGGCCGGCCTCGTAGGCCACCGCAATGGGTCCCGGCAGGTCGACCAGCCACGACCGGATGTGCTCATAAGACGGGGTCAGCTTGGCCTGGAACAACTCACCCGTGACGCCATCGATCGCTGCTGCCACGACCGATCGTGCGTGCACGTCGAGCCCAACACTCGTACGCTCGGTAAACACCGGGGCCTCCCACAATTGTCGGATAGGCCGAGCAGGCAGCCCCTGCTCGGTAACCCACGAATCTTGTGAGTGAGGCCCCGGCCCGCAACCGCCTCACGGTGAGCCGGTCACGTCATACCGTCTAG